>VBGO01000276.1 GCA_005882525.1 Chloroflexota bacterium | reverse complement strand
AGGTCGAAGGTGAGGTTAAGGATACCGGCGGCAAGGTGACCGGCGACAAGAAGATGGAGTGGGAGGGCAAGGGCCAGAAGGCAAAAGGCAAGCTCGAGGAAGCCGGTCGCAAGCTGACCCAGGACGATCCGACCATCACCGACCAGCCGGCGGGCAGCGACACGGGCCTCTAGGCGAAACGCGACCGGCCGGCCCTGTTGGCCGGCTCCCTCTTTATCGAGGCGTGGCGGGTGGCCGCGCGGACCTGGGAGGCGACGATTCCGCGTTGGCGGCTTCGGCGGGGCCTTCCGCCGCGGCTGCGGGTGCCTGGGACCGAGGGCTGCCGGCGCTCCGGGTCGAGGATCCGCCCTCCCGCATGCGGATCTGGCTCAGCGTCGACTCGCGGAGGATGAGGAAGAGCA
>VBGO01000275.1 GCA_005882525.1 Chloroflexota bacterium | reverse complement strand
CTCGCCATACTCAAAGATGCGCGCAAGCGCTCGCACCGCCACCAGGGTGGATTCACCCTCGTGGAATTGCTCGTCGTCATCGCGATCCTCGGCGTCCTCGCCGCGATCGTTCTCTTCAACATCTCGGGCGTCAACGCCAACGCGGCGTGCAACGGGATGAGGACCGACGGTGCGACCATCCAGGGAGCCGCTGACCTCTACTGGAACACCTACGGCGTTTACCCGGTCGGCACGGCCGATGTCATCCCACCCGCCACGCTCCCCGGGCCAGCCGACGTGATCACCCCGGCCGCCGGCACGACCGTGAACCAGTTCGAGCTGCTGCGGGCCAACCTGCTGCACAGTTCGACCCTGAACTGGAACAACGCGGCGCCGCCAGCCGGCACCGAACAGTTCACCTACAAGGCCTCGCCGCCCCAGGGAACCGTGCACGGCGCGATCACGACCAACGCCTGCGTCTACAACTAACGGTCGCCTCATAACGCTCAGGTTCGGCCGGCCTTCGGGCCGGCCGAACTATTTTCCGGGACACCTCTTAAAAACCGCCGGGCTGCGCTTTGGCGCAGATCCGGCACGCGGCCAGAGGCCGCAGCTTTAGCGTCGGCCGGGCGGCGGCGCGTCCGGAAAAGTGCAACCGGAGCGTGCGACTCCTGTCGCCGCGACGGGCACGCTGGAGGACACCGGCGCCGGCGCAACCGGCCGCTCAGGTCTCTGCGTTAGCAGGGAGGATTAGGCGATTTTGGCTTCGTCGCCCTCGACCACGCCAGCGATCCGCTGGGGCAGGGACGAGGTCGCCAGGGCGGCGACCAGCCGGGGGTCCCACTGGGTGCCGGAGCCGGCGGCGAGGATCTCGAGGGTCCTGGCGACCGTGTGCTTCGGCCGATAAGGGCGGTCGGTGATCATGGCGTGAAAGGCGTCGGCCACCGAAACGATGCGCGCCATCATCGGGATGGCCGGGCCCTGCAGCTTGTCGGGGTATCCGGTGCCGTCCCAGCGCTCGTGGTGATGCCGGATAGCCGGGGCCAGCACCGTCGCCGGACGAAATGGGCCGGCGATCTCGGCGCCCAAAATCGTGTGTTTCTGGATCTGGGCAAACTCTTGCGGCGTGTAGGTCCCCTGCTTGTTCAGCAGTTCCTCCGGCAGGCCGATCTGCCCGATGTCGTGTAGCAGGCCGGCGTGGAAGGCGACCTCCTGGTCCTCCGCGTCGAGGCCGATCAGCCGGGCCAGTGCCTGGGCGGTCATGGCCACCCGGTCGTCGAAGGGCGCCTTCGATTCGGTCGGGTCTTCTTTCTTCACCAGCTCGCGCAGGCTTTCCTGGGTGCTGCGGAGGTCGCGCCGCAGTTCCTTGAGACGAAGCAGCGCCCGCACTCGCACCTGGAGGTCGCGCATTGGGACCGGCTTGACGATCAGGTCGTCGCCGCCGGCCTCCACCATCTTGGCGCGCTCCGGTCGAGGATCGAAGCCGGTCATCATCAACACCGGAATCTCGGCGGTGGCCGGGTCAGCCTTCAACCGCTTGCAGGCCTCGTGGCCGTTCATCACCGGCATCTCGACATCCAGCAGGATCAGGTCAGGCTTGAGCCGGCGGGCAACCCGGACCGCCTCTTCCCCATTGTTGGCGGCTTCCGTCCAGAACCCAAGGTTTGAGAGCTGCCCGCAGAGCAGGTCGCGATTGGCGCTGCTGTCATCCGTGACCAGGATGGTCCGGCGCTCGGGCATCGGCCCGGATGGGGCATCCACGGCTATACGACGTAGGAAGCAGCACCTTCCTTCGTTGCAGGGAGCAGTGAAGCGTCGCGTCACACTACCGGCGATGCCCCCTGCGTTGAAGCTGCCGATACTGCTCTCCGTCGAACAGGTTGCGGCGGTTATTCGGCGTCACCCCGAGGTCGTTCGGCGGCAGGCCCGCGACGGTCGCCTGCCGGGCGAGAAGATCGGGCGGGTCTGGTTCTTCCGCCCGGAGCGGTTAGCCGAAGCCGGCTTCGGGCAGTTCCTGGCGCAGATGGCCGGGGAGCCTTCAGCCGAGCCGCCCGCAGAACCGTCTCCGACTCCCCTCGTGAGGGCGCTGGGCGAGGCCGGTCTCCAGGCCCTGCAGCACCTCGATCGGGACGCGATCTTCCTGGTCGTTGGGAAATGCCTGGCCGAGGCGGGGCTGTCGACGTTCTTCTTTGTCTTGACGGACGGGAAGGGGTTGACGTGTGCGTTCCGCCATATCGCCCAGGCTGGCTCCGGCTTCGAAGAAGTGGCCGGACAGCCAGCGGTCGGAACCTTTCTGCCCTTCGACCGCGCTCCGATTCTGCATCGCGTCTGTACGACTCGACGACCGTATTACATCGGCGACCGGGATGAGCTGGTGGGCCGGATGGCAGTGGCCATCCCGAAGCTCGCCGCCAACGCCCGCGACGTCGGCGAGTTGCTCAAGATGAACACCATGATCGCCGCTCCGCTGGTGGTGCGGGATCAGGCCATTGGTGCCATCACGGTCGTAGGGCCCGGGTTAGGCGAGGGCGACCTGCCCCCGGTGATGGCGTTCGCCAACCAGACCGCCGCCGCGATCGAGACGGCGCGCCTTCTGGAAGACTCACGGCAGACCGAAGAGGCGATGGTGCTGACGCTCGCCGGCGCCGTCGAGCTACGCGAGGCATTGCAGAGTCGCGGCTACCAGCATGCTGAGCTGGCGGAGCGGTTTGCCGAACACCTTGGGTTCGACGCGGCCCGCCGTCGGCGCGTCCGCTATGCGGCGCTGTTGCAGGACCTGGGCAAGCTCAATCTCCCCGACAACATCTTGAAGAAGCGCGGCCGGCTGGACCCGGAGGAGCGGGCGTTGATGATGACGCACCCGGTCGTCGCGGCGGACCTCCTTGGCCGATTCACGCCTCTGGCCGATCTGGCGCCGCTGGTCCGGTCGCACCACGAGTGGTTCAATGGCGAGGGGTATCCCGACGGATTGAGGGGCGCGACGATTCCGATCGAGACCCGGATCGTCTCGGTCGTCAATGCCTTCTTCAACGTGACGTTCGAGCTGCCGGTGAAGACGGCGCAGACGGTCGCCGAGGGCCTGCAGGAACTGACCCGCTTTGCCGGGATCAACCTCGATCCGGAGCTGACCGACGCGTTCGTGCGCATGTGCCACGACGCGGAGTCGAAGCGGACGCCCTGGTTTCAAGCGCTGCTCCAGGCGCTGCTCTCGTCGCGGCCAGCCACGCCTCCATCCGGCCCGCGGGACATCCTCTCGGTGGCCGACTCGCGCGAGCTGCGCATCATCTACCGGATCGCTCGGGAGACAACAGCGGTACTCGACCTGGACACGCTGCTCACCGACATCGTGACGATCATCCGCGAGGTGATGGGGTACAAGATGGTGTCAGTCCTGCTGCCGGCGAACCAGGCGACCGAGTTGCGGGTGGGCGCCCACAGCGGTTACACGCTGGACATCACCGGGCTCACCATGCCGATCGCCCAGGGCATCAACGGCTGGGTCTACACGCACGGCGTGGCCTAGACGACCAGGTCCAGTCCAAGCTGGCGTTTCCCTTGATGAGCCGTGGTCGGGTGGTTGGGGTGCTCAACGCCGAGAGCGAGCAGGCCGACGCCTTTTCCGAGGCCGACGTCGCACTCATGTCGGCGGTCGGATCCCAGCTGGCATCCTGCCTCGAGGTGGCGCAGTTGCACGACACGCTCAAGCGTGAGGCAAGCCACGATCCGCTGACCCGTCTCAACAACCGCCGGCATTTTCTCGAACGGATCGACCAGGAGATCACCCGGGCCAGCAGCACGGCGGAGAGCTTCTCCATCCTCTTTCTCGACGTCGACCAGCTGAAACGGATCAACGACACCTACGGCCATCTCGCCGGCGACGCGCTACTCCGCGAGGTGTCCAACGCCTTGATGGACGCGGTCCGTGGCGAGGACGTGGTCTCCCGCTACGGCGGCGATGAGTTCGTCGTCCTCCTGCCCTCTACCGCGGCGGCCGCCGCGGCGACCGTGGCACAGCGCATCTCGGACGGGATGGCACGCCACCGGTTCATGGCGGGCCGCGAGCTGCTCCAGATTCCGGGGGTCAGCCTCGGTCTGGCCACCTTCCCGCAGGACGGCGCGACGGCCGAGCAACTGCTGGCATCCGCCGACGCCACCCTCTACCGCCACAAGCGCCGAGCCAGTTAGCCGAAGACCTGCTGGAGCTCGTACAGCTCGTGCGGCACCCGCCGGGTTTCGGCGATGACGTCCCGCAGGGGGACGACGGCGACCTGACCATCGCGCCGGATCGGGATCACCCCGGCTTTCCGGTCGGCCAGCAAGTCGGTGGCCGCGACGCCCAGCCGTGTCGCCCAGATTCGATCGACCGGGGACGGCGAACCGCCGCGTTGCAGGTGGCCGAGGACGGTGACCCGGGTCTCGAAGCCGGTCGCCTCCTCGATCCGGGTGCTGAGCGCGTCACCCACCCCTTGTTTGGCGAGCTGCACGTGACCGAAGGCATCCCGCTTCTCCGCTGCCGCCGCGACGGCGATCGCCGGCTCGAGCGCCCGCATCTTCACCCCCTCGGCTACGACGATGATGCTGAAGTCCTTTCCCTCACCGCGACGATGATGCAGGTGCGCGACGACCGCCTCGAGCTCCGCCGGAAACTCCGGGATGATGATCATGTCCGCGCCGCCGGCCAGGCCACCGACCATCGCGACCCAACCGGTGTCGCGGCCCATCACCTCCACCACCATCACCCGATGGTGCGCGGACGCCGTGGTATGGAGCCGATCCAGCGCCTCGACCACGACCCCAACCGCGGTATCGAAGCCGATACAGAACTCGGTGACCGAGAGGTCATTGTCGATCGTCTTCGGCACGCCGATGACCGGATAACCGGCGTCGCTCATGGCGGCCGCCACTGAGAGCGTGTCATCGCCACCGATCGCCACCAGGCCATCGATGCCGGTGTCACGAAGCAGACTGATGACCTTCTCGATCCCGCCCTTCTCTTTGAGGGGATTCGTCCGCGAGGTGCCCAGGATCGTGCCGCCCAGTGGAAGGATGCCGCGTACCGACGCCGGCGTCAGATTCTCGAGGTCGCCTTCGCCGAGCAGGCCGGCCCAGCCGTTCCTGATGCCGCTGACCTGGAAACCTCGCTGGAAGGCGCGGCGGGCCACTCCGCGAATGGCAGCGTTGAGACCGGGCGCGTCGCCACCGCCGGTGAGAACGCCGATTCGCACGACGCCTAGTCTAGCCCGGCTTACCGCGGATCGCGACGGCCCGAAGTCAGATTGAGGATGAGCAGGAGGGCGCCCACCACAATGATCAGCGCCCCGACCACGACTCCCGCCGCGCGATCGAGATGGTAGCCACCGATGCCGATCACGCCTTCGAAGAAGAGGGCGCCGAGAAAGAAAATGACCAGTCCGGCCCCCAATAAGCGGGTGCCCACCCTGAGGTTGGCCGGCCGGTGAGCGACCCAGCCATAGATTTGCATGCCGACGCCAACGGAGGCTGGGATGAGGGCCCAACCATAGGCCCAACTCTCAAAATGGCCGGTGGCGTTCTGATAAAGGAGGATCAACCCGGTCACCGTGATGATGCTGCCGGCGATCGCCAGACCTTCGCCTACCACCCCGCGCGAGGTCAACGCGATGATGAGGAGAAGAACGCCCGGGGCGATGACGAAGAACGGCCAGCCATAATGTCCGACGTCGACCCGCACGAACTGACCGGCGAGCAGGACGGCCCCGATGAGAATCAGCAGTCCCCCCAGAACCGTCGACTGGCGGCGCGGTGGGCGCGACACCTGGCTAGTGGCGGGTTCCTGGACGGTTGGGACGCTTGGCGACGGTCCTTCGGCCATGCGCCAACCTTACGCTGGCGGCGGTTGCCGTCAAGGGATGGCGCCGACCTTTCGCCCGCACCGTCGATGATGGGCAAAAATCGTTCAACACACAGTCCGGGCAGCGGGGCGCACGCGCCACGCAGATCCGGCGGCCGTGCAGGAT
>VBGO01000288.1 GCA_005882525.1 Chloroflexota bacterium | reverse complement strand
CCTCCCTTTGCACTGATGGGACAGCAGCATGTCGTATCCAGTAATTCGACTCCACGAAATCCAGGGCGCACTACTGCATTCTTTGGGAGGATGTAGCCCATGTCAGCATCGAAGCAGCAGACGCCCAAGCATGGATCGGGACACCAACATCCAGCTGAGCTGAGAGAGCGAGCGGTCCGCATGGTCCAGGAGACCATGAAGGAGACCGGCGAGCGCCACGGTGTGGTGACGCGGGTCGCAGTGCAGCTGGGACTCGGCTCGGAGACGCTGCGTCACTGGGTCAAGCAAGCCGAGGTCGACAATGGTCAGCGCCCTGGAGTGACGACCAAGGACCAGCAGCGCATAGCTGAGCTGGAGAAGGAGGTTCGCGAGCTCCGACGAGCCAACGAGATCCTCAAGGCGGCGTCGGCTTTCTTCGCGAGGGAGCTCGACCCTCGACTGCCGAAGTAGTGAGCTTCATCAACGAACACCGGGACAGGTTCGGGGTCGAGCCGATCTGCGCCACGCTGCAGGTCGCCCCGTCTACTTATTACGCGGCACTGTCGCGGCCACCATCGGCTCGAGGTCAGACAGCGGGAAGGACTCCCCGTCGAATACGCCGGGTGGGTTCGTATTGTGGGAACTTAGGTCCACCAATTGCCCTCTTTTGGGATAATGCCGATTCGCATAACGAGGATTCGCATCATGCATGTCCGCGCAACGTAACCCGCTGCCGCTCAGGCGATTCGGGCTACGTCGAGGTGATGGCACCGTGAACATGCCTGCGGACGCGCCATATTCGGTTCGCGTGGATCGGTTGAAACTCTCGGATCACCCAGACCGGCGGTTTACCGACGCAGTCGATCTCGATTTTGTGTGGGACTTGGAGCTTGTTAACTTGCGCTTCCCCGGCTTCGAGCTCAGAGTGTCGGGCGCCGACGCATTTAGAGCGCGCGGGTGGCGCGGCTGGTACACCCCGAGCTTTCCGCCGCCTGGCAACTTGATGAACGCCAGACGTCCCCAGGGTTCGTCGTAGAACCGGCGTTCGACTGTGACTCCTTTGCCCGTGAGCTTCTTCACTGCGGCGTCGATGTCACGGCACATGAGAAAAAGTTCGTGACCCGGTTTTCCTGGCTCAGCGGGATGGACGGCAACTTCGGCAGGCGGAAGCGCGAAGATTAGCCAACCACCGCCCGCGTCTACGTGATGCAGCCCAAGCACTTCCTTGAAGAATGTTCGATCGGCCTCAGGGTCGTGGCTGTAGATGATTGCGTGAGCCCCATCAATCATTTCACCCCATCTCCTTAAGACTCCGACCCGCGCGTGACCAGCTGTTCAAGGCGTTCTAGCGATGCCTCCAACATCTTGCCCAAGTATTCGGAGTTGCCGCGCATCGCCTGCTCCTTGTCGGGATCGGCGGGCCGCTGGCGCGACTCCAGAACCACCCGGGTGGCATCGGGCCCCTGCGCCTCGAGCCTGATCCTGACGACAGTTTCAAGTGCAAACCGGGGGGCGGGCTGCCCGCCGAGACGCTCCGCCTCATGATGCCATTCGAGAAGGTGCTCGGGTTCGAACGCGGTGATCAGTTGGTCGACCTCAGAGTCTTGCCCATGCCACTGGCTGCGCAGACGCTGGCGGCGGCCGAGCCCGGCGCCCTCCAGCACCTCAGCACTGGCCGCCCTGGCGTACCACTCGGGTAGCCGTTCGGCTTCGGCCACGACCTCCCAAACGCGAGCTGCCGGCGCGGAGATGTTCCGCTCCCTTGCTATCTCAATCATCGCTCCTCCTCCACCGAACCCTTTCCGACATGAGTTGTATATTGTACGGCGTGGCGAACCAATCGCAAGCCGAACAGTTCGATCAATTGTACGGACGGCTGTGGCGGGCCCTGCTCAAGGCCGACACCGCAGACCTCTCCCAGCACGAGCGCCAGTTGCTCCAACACGTGCCTGCCGAGAAAGGCATTCCACTCGGCGTCGTCGCACGCCACCTCGGCATGCCCAAGAGTTCAGCGTCAGAGCAGGTTAAAAGCCTCGAGCGCCGCGGCTTTCTCACCCGCCACCGCGATCCTGAGGACGAGCGCCAGCTTTCGATTGTCCTCACCGAGGCGGGGGTCGCCCGAGTGAGGCAGGACAGCGTTTTGGACCTGGTCCGATTGGCGGCCGCACTGAAGAAGGTGTCGGCCGGGGATAGGCGGGCTCTGTTGACCGGCCTGGACCGGCTGGCGGCGGCGGCCGATGGCTGACGCGCCGGCGCCAGCCGCGTCACTCCCGCCATCACCAGCGTCGGCACTTTGATCTCGCCTGGCAGATCGCGAGCGGGATAGAAGCGGGCGCCGCCATCACCCGCTGCAGCTAAGCGAAACGATGCACCGTGGCTTCTGTTCACGCGGGGTCAACAAAGTCGATGACGGCGCATTGGACAGCCGCCTTAAAGCTGCCGAAGCGACGTCGGATCGTCTTTTCGGACGGGCTCATGCATGTATGGGTCCACGAAGCAGCGGTGGGCAGGGTGCCGCGCTCAGCCACAACGGCGGACCGCCGCAAGCGCTTGGTCCGAGGCTCGGCTGTGGTTGAGACCTAACCGGAGGCGCCGTCCGCCGAATTCAAAGGTGTTCGAGTGGTGTATGTCTGGGTCCACAACTTCGAAGTCTCAGGAATTGAGCGGACGTCGGCTGATCCGACAGCGGCCCGCTACGCAAGACTCTCAGACGACACGCGGAGCCATGTAGGAGACGATCCGCTCGACCTTGATCTTTCCATTGTCATCCAGCAGCCAGGTTTGAGCCGAGGGAAACAGCTTTGATCCGAGCTGGCCGCCTTCGGTGCTGACTTCATACATGATCAGAGCGTTCCGATCATCGCCCATGGCGGCAATCACGCGCAGACTGCCAGGTACAACCTGTCTCGCGAATTGAGTCAGGCCCCTCGGAGCGTCCATGTATTCGCCAATTCCGACCAAGTTCGCGGCCGGGCTGTAGAACTGGACGTCCTCCGCAAGGTTGCCTCGCGCAGTGTCAAGGTCGTGATTGGTCCACGCCTCTAGATGTGCTCGGGCAAGTGCGACCGCCGGCGAATCCGAAATCGGCCACTCTTTCCTGGATGCCACGGGTCCTCCTTCGGGTCGCCTGCAGAGGCAGACGAACCCCGACACCCATCATCGCGCTAGAACGGACCTATCGAGTTCGTCGAGGCGGTCCGAACAGCGTCGCGGTCATCGCCGTTGTCCACAAGGCGACCTTTGATAGCCCTTTTTGTCCATCCGGGGCCGTTAGCCAGCGCGCAGCCCGGATATGCCAATCGACCGAATGTCAGTCTCACGATCGAGACACGCTTCTCGATCACCTGAAGGGGAGCACGAAGTCGAACCACGGTAATTTGGGCCCCCGGTATCGCGGCCTCCACGTGTCGGAGCAGCGAGCGCTGCTCGAGGACGCGTTCGAAAAGCAATCTTTCGGCGCCGGCTGCCGAGCACCTCGAAGCGCTCCTCCAGGCCTCCCCTGGTAGTTGGCGAGGGTCACCGCCCCCAACGCGAGATTCCCTGCCGACGACGAAGAAGAGCCCGGCCAGCACGGCAAGGAGCATCGCGGTTTCGCGGTATCGGGAGATCAACGCCCGCACGCGGCGAGGATAACCCGCGTTCGGCAAGGCTCCTGCGATCGCCTCGGTGCCATCTCGCATCGCGAGCGGACTGGAACCGCCAAGTAGAAGGAGCGTCGGGGCCCGAACGTCCGCCAGGCGCCCCACATCGAGCTTGAAGCCGATCTGGATGATGCAGACATACACA
>VBGO01000287.1 GCA_005882525.1 Chloroflexota bacterium | reverse complement strand
GCGCTCTGCGCCGGAACCACGATGCTGATCCCGGTGCAGGTTGAAGGAGCGCTCTTCTCGGTCGGCGACGCCCATTTCGCCCAGGGCGACGGCGAGATCTGCGGGACCGCGATCGAGATGCAGTCGGTGTTCCACGCCCAGTTCTTCGTCCGCAAGGGGGAGGCGGCTCGCCGCAATCTGCGCGATGTCGCCTACTTCCGTGACACCTACGCCCTGCCGCCCGAACTTGCCGTGCCCCGCCGCTACTTCGCCACGACCGGCCTCTCGGTCGAGAAGGGTGGCCTCAACCAGTCCGAGAATGCGACGTTGGCAGCCCGCAACGCCATGCTCAACATGGTCGACCATCTCCAGGAGCGTGGCTATTCCCGCCAGCAGGCGTATGCGATCTGCTCGGTCGCCGTCGACCTGAAGATCAGCGAGGTGGTGGACGTGCCCAACTTCGTCGTCTCGGCCGTGCTGCCGCTGGACATTTTCGTGTGACGGAAGAGCCGGTCGGCAAGATCACCCACTACTTTCCGAAGATCGCGGTGGCCGCGGCAACG
This sequence comes from Chloroflexota bacterium, assembly GCA_005882525.1. Lineage (GTDB taxonomy): Bacteria > Chloroflexota > Dormibacteria > CF-121 > CF-121 > CF-13. The sequence goes on along the minus strand of VBGO01000287.1, from coordinate 2,642 downwards.
CTCAGCGCGGAGCTCAAGGTCGGTGATCAGGTGCGCGTCAAAGGGCACACCACGGACTTCACCGAAGGCATCGAGTCACTCGAGATCGAACATCAGAAGGTGGACCGGGCCGGGCCCGGCGATAAGGTCGCGTTCAAAGTTTCGGAAAAGGCGCGTCCTGGAGACCGGGTTTTACGAGTGGCAGCGCCAGCGCCTTAGCGCGCACGCTGGAGACCTAGCCGTCACCTAGTCGGACCCGAAGCGCGGGTGGGTAGGGGACGAGAAACGCCGTCCCCTACCCGTGTGATGTCAGTACGAACCGCTCGCTTGCGCCTCGATCTTGCCGCCGGTCGGCGAGAGGACATCCCATCCGGCGCCGAACGCCGTGCTGCCTTCACCGTTGGTGTCGCCTGGCTTGTTGTCGCCGACGAAGTGGTAGAGCGGGTGACCGTTGTAGGTGACCTGCGTGGTGCCGTCGCTCCGCGAGCTGGTGCCGAGCAACGACGGCGACGCAGCGCCCGCCACCCGCGGCGCACCGGTCGTCGTCAGCGGCGGCCACGCCTGCGCGCATGCGCCCGAGCAGGTCGACTGCGTGCCGGTATCCGCCTCGAAGAGATAAAGACTCTTCCCGTTTCCGTCGACCAGAATCTGGCCGAGGCTGCTGCCCCCTACGGAAATCGTCGCCGACGTGGACGGTGAGCTCGGGGCTGCTCCACCGCCGTAATTGGTGGCCGCGGTTCCGCAGGCCGCGAGGGCGAAGGGCAACAAAAGGGTCGTGAGTGCTCGTTTCATTTGATCGACCTCCTGTATTTGTGGCTTGCTTACGGCTGCAGTCTCGGCGTGGCCACGAACCACTTTCCGCCGAAACCAAAGACGCCCTGTCCGTTCGTCTGGTCGGGCCCACCATCGCCGGCAAACGTGTACAGGGGCCAGTGGTTGTAGGTGATCTGCTCGCTGCTCGCTCGGGCGACGACGCCAAGCTGGCCCGGGAGCGCGGTGCCAGCCGTTGGGACCACGCTGGTTGAAAAAAGAGGCGGCCAGGCATTCGTGCACTGCCCGGTGCAGACGACCCTGCCACCGCGCTCGGGTACGAAGTAGTAAAGGGTTCGACCCTGGGCGTTCACCAGGACCGCCCCCAGGGCCATGTTGCTCGCGACAAAGACGCTGGGCGCCGCAGGCGGTGGCGCGGGAGTCGCCGTCGGGATTGCGGTTGGCGTCGGAGTGGCGCTCGGAGTTACCGACACCGTCGCCGTAGGACTCGTCGATGGAGCGGAGCCGGCCGCGCCGGGGGTTCCGCAGGCGGCAAGCAATACCGGTGCGATGAAGGTCAGCAATACTTTTCTGGTCATATGTTGTTCACCTCTGTATCGGAAGGGGCGGAGGGAGCGGGGGAGGTGCCCCCTCCGCGGTGGTGGAAGCCGTCACAACGGCATTGCATACTCACAGGAATCTTGCTCGCGAGCGAGATATTCCAAGCAAGGAGATCTATACTTGGCCGGTTACGCAAATGGAACCTGATTGGATCGACCAGGTCGTTGAGCGGTGGTCAGCCCTGCAGCCCGCGCTGCCGGTCGACGCCTACCACGTCACAGGCCGGATCTCCCGAATCGCGGCACGAATCGCACAGCGTGAGGACGAGGTCTTCGGTCGCTACGGACTGACCCGCGGAGATGTCGGCGTGCTCAGCGCTCTCCGCACGTCGCCTCCTCCGCATACGCTGTCACCCACCCAGCTGTTTCGTGGCTTGATGATGTCCTCCGCCGGCATGACCAAGCGGCTGGATCGCCTGGAGCAACAAGGCCTGGTCAAGCGCAACCCGGATAAGAACGATCGTCGAGGCGTCACGATCCACTTGACGGAGCGCGGGCGCCGGATATTGGCTCGGGCCGTCGCCGAAAACACGAAGAGTGAAGCAACATTGCTTGCAGGCCTCAGCGCAAAGGAACGGCGTGTGCTCACCGACTTACTCCGCGAGGTGCTAAGCCGAGTCGAGCCGGCAGCCGGCGGTTAAGTAACGTACGCTCGGGCGCGTACGCGATCCGCGTGTGGTGTAGCTCCGAGGAGCTCGTACTGCCGCAATGCCGCGTCGAGCACCGGCGGGCGCTCGTCGGCCGACAACGCCTCGGCAAGGTACTCGCGAGTTCGTGCGGCCTCGAAGAGATTGCCCAGCCGTTCGTACTCGGCTAACGCTTGCTCCAAAGAAACCCGAGCGCCAATGGTATCGCCCTCCCAAAGGCGAAGAAGTCCGACCGCGCGGTCGGACGCGGGTGCTAACAGCGCGACTGCCTGGCGGATGCGCTCGGCTTCGGGCAAGAATGTCCGAAGTCCTTCCGCATCGTGAAGGACAACCAGGGCGTCGACCATGAGCAACGCCTCGAGCGCCCCTTCTTCGTAGGTGACGCGCCGCTTCGCGGCGAGGATACGTTCGGCGTCCTGCCGAGCAGCTGCTGGATCGCCACACGCCAGGAGCGCGAGACCGTGGAGTGCCTCCGGCAAGGCAGGCGCCGACCAGTCCATCGGAACGAGCTCGATCATCTCCCTGGCGCGTCCGAGATCGCCTCGATGAGCCAGGACGGCGGCCGAGACCAACGGTCCGCCGCGGACGAATGGGCAGGACATGTCTTCCTCTTCGCGGAACCCTTTGACGTGCTCCTCGGTGAGAG
>VBGO01000286.1 GCA_005882525.1 Chloroflexota bacterium | reverse complement strand
GGCCTCCAGCAGGTTTGCCGGGACGGGTAGCAGCATAACCCTCCAGACAAGAACAGCCAGGGCAGTGGCAGGATCGAACACGAAGGGGGCACAGGGGCCATGACTGCCCGCCCCTCCAAGAGGACCGCCAAAACTGCCTGGTACCTCTGTTCAGTGACGCTCATTTCCCTCATGTGGGAAAGTGAGACACATCACCCGAAGTAAGCGTGACAGATCAGGCGAAGGCGTGGGACGCATCAGCCGAAGGCCGATGGGACACCTCAGCCGAACTACTACATATTTGGAATTAGGGGCGGAGAGGATCGAACTCTCGACACCCTGCTTAAAAGGCAGGTGCTCTACCACTGAGCTACACCCCCGCGCACGATTATAGGTAGGGGTGTCGGCCCCGCCGGACCGGCGCTAGAACCTGTTGAAGAGGTTGAAGACCGGGGAATACGCCTGCGACAACGCCTGCCAGGTGACCCAGGCGATGGCGAGCAGGATCCCGATGATCAGCAGCGCTTCCACCATGTCGAGCCAGTGGTGGAGATGGCGTGCCATGTAAACCAAGCCTCCTGCCATGAGCGTAGGTGGTCTCCGGAAAGCCGTCAATAGTCCGAAGTGCCCAGCGGCGACGCCCCCACCCTACCCTCCCCCGCAGGCGGGGGAGGGTTTAGAGGCTGTTACACTCGACCACCGTGCCAACCAGCCGAGACGACGCCTGGGCGCTCCTCAACGAGTTCACCAAGAGCCCGCAGCTGATCAAGCACGGGCTGGGCGTCGAATTGGCGATGCGAGCCTACGCCCCAAAGTACGGCGGCGACCCGCAGACCTGGGGCGTGGTCGGCCTCCTACATGACTACGACTACGAGCGTTTCCCGGAGGTCGGGGAGCACGCCATCAAAGGCGCCGAGATCCTGAAAGAGCGCGGCTGGCCGGAGGAGGTCTGGTACGGCGTTCTCTCCCACGCCGACTACGCGAACGCCCCCCGGACCACCCCGATGCAGAAGGTGCTCTACGCCGTCGACGAGCTGGTCGGCTTCGTGGCGGCGGTCGCCCTGGTGCGGCCCAGCAAGGCGGTCGCCGACGTCGACGTCCCGTCCGTCAAGAAGAAGTTCAAGGACAAGGCCTTCGCCCGCGGCGTCCACCGCGAGCAGATCTTCACCGGGGCCGAGCAACTCGGCGTCGACCTGGACGAGCATATCCAGGTGGTGATCGACGCCATGAAGGGCAACGCCGCCGTGCTGGGGCTGGCGGGAACGGCGGCCTAAGCCAGGCTCAAGCGCCCGTCCCGCATCTGCAGCACCCGGTCGGCCCCGGTCAGCATGGCCGGGTCATGGGTGACCACGACAACGCTCCCACCGCCGCGCGTCCGGTAGTCGGCCAGCAGGTTGATCACCTCCCGGCCGGTTGCCTGGTCCAACGACGCGGTGGGCTCGTCGGCGAAGACGACGGCCGGCCGGTGCACCAGGGCCCGCGCCACCGCGACGCGCTGGCGCTCGCCGATGGACAGCTGGTAGGGGCGTTGCCGCAACTTATCGCCCAGCCCGACTCGGCGGAGCAGCTCCTGCGCGTAGGCGACCACGTCGTGGTTGCGGGTCACGGCTCCCACCATCACGTTCTCCAGCGCGCTCAAATAGTTGATGAGGAAGTGCTGCTGGAAGACGAAACCGAACCGCTGCCGGCGCAGGCGCATCAAACCGGGCATGGTGATCCTCCCGTAATCGCGCCCTTCGAAGACCACCGTCCCTCGCGTCGGTCGTTTCAGCCCGGAGAGCAGGTACATCAGCGAGCTCTTTCCGGAGCCGGACGGGCCGATCAGGCCGACGAAGCTGCCGTGCTCGACTGCCAGAGAGACCGTATCGACGGCATGCGCCACGCTCCCGCCGGTCCGATAGTCGAGCGCGAGATCCTGGGCGCTCAGCATCAGTCTCTCCGCTCGATGATCGAGATGGGATCCAGGCGGAGCAGCTGCCAGGCGACCGTCCCCATGCCGAAAACGAAGACCATCAGCGGGATCGGCAGGGTGTGCAGGGCGAGCACGTTCCAGTCGAAGACGTTCATGAGCAGGCCGTGGGGCAGCATGAAGGTCACGTTGAACCAGCTGAGCACCGCGACCCCGAGGCCGACGCCGAGGAGCCAGGCCGCCAGGGTGACCCCCAGCGACTCCCAGGCCACCCGGAGGACGAGGCCCCAGCGGCTGTAGCCGACCGCGGCGAGCAGGCCGAACTCGTTCATTCGTTGACGGAAGAAGAGGTTGTTGAGCAGCCCGACCACCAGCGCCAGAACGATCGTGACCAGCAGGATCAAAAAGTGGTTGATGGTATCGAGGTTCGCGATAAGGCTGTCAATCTTCCCTTTAATGTACGGCCAGTCGAAGAGCCGGAAGGCGCTGGCGCCGATCAGTTTCTGCAGCTGATCGTGAACGGCCTGCTCGTGCCCGGCCTGCGGCACCACGACCAGGCCCTGGTAGCGCCGCTCGAAGAGGTAATGCTCGGTCATGTAGTCGAGCGGGATGATGCCGAGACGGGTCGGTCCGCGGATGATCCCCACCACGGTAAAGGCATCGGGCAGGCGGTCGAGCTCGTTCAGGTTGTTGCCGACCTTCCCTCCCACCCAGACCTGGCGAGATCGGGCGATCTCTTCGGAGAGCGCGATCTCACTGGCGTCTGCCTTTGGCAGGCGGCCGGCGATTACCCGGTCGCCATACAGCGAGAGGAGCTGGCCCATGCCCTGCTGGTCGAAGCCATAGAGGTCGAACTGGGCGTTGCCCGCCAATAGATTGATGTCGAGATTCGAGTAGGCATCGCGCTTGACAAACGAAGTCCCCGGGATCCGGGCGCTGTCGGCGACCAGCTTGTCGAGGCCTGGCTGCGGAGCCTGGATCGCGTCCAGGCTCGAGCTCAAGCGGTCGAGAGCCGCCTTGAACTGGTCGATGGTGGCGCTCGGCGACGGCGGGATCGGAATGTCGCCGACACTGCGGCCGGCGGCGTCGAGATTCGCGGTGTCGCGGCTCATCGCCTGCAGGGACTGCTGGAGGCCGGTGGCGTCCGATGAGGCGTTCGTGACGGCGGCTTGCAGCCGCCCCAGCTGCGCCGCATCCGGCAGCACCGAGTTCAGCCACGTCTGATGCTGCTGCAGGTAGGTGATCAGCGGCCGTGGGTCGCCCGGATTCTGGCTCAGCTGGTGGACGAGTTGATCGAACGATTTCTGCTCCGCTTGCAGCCGCTGGGCCCGGACGATGAGATCGCTAAGCGGCACCAGGTCGCCACGAAGACGCGCGGCATAGTAACGGGCATTGGCGGCGTCGACCTGGAGTTGCTGCACCGCCGGGAGCTGGGCTCGGATCCGTGCCGGAAGCGCGACCACGGCATCGTAGTAGGCGGAGAGGCCGCCCGGCCCGTCCAGGCTATCGACCTTGAGCTGAACATCGCGGAGCTGGGTGAGCGACTCCTCCAGCGGGTTGGCGAGATCCTGGTCGCGGGTCGCCCGCGGGGCGACGAGGATCAGCTTCTGGTAGCTACCGAAGGTGGCGTAGGCCGTCTCGCGGGCGGAGGCGAGCAGCGCATCGGTGACGACGACGCCCAGGATGGCCAGTGCCAGGATCCCGATGACGGGCAGCACCTTGCGCTTGTTCCGGAGATAAAAGTGCCAGAGGGAGAGCGGATTTTCCATGCACGCCCCTCCCATGATAGGTGCCGCGCATTGCGCAACCTTAGAATGGGTTCGCCTTGACGGAGCCGGTCGACTTCTATCGCACCGACGAGCTGCTCAGTGACGAAGAGCGGCTCGTCCGCTCAACGGTCCCGCGCTTCGTCGACCAGCGATTTCTGCCGATCGTCGCCGAGCACTACGAGCGGGCGACCTTCCCCATGGACATCGTGCCGGAGCTCGCCCGCCTGGGGGTCTTCGG
>VBGO01000274.1 GCA_005882525.1 Chloroflexota bacterium | reverse complement strand
CTGCTCATGGTGCCCGGACAAATCGGCATCCAGCACCGAGGTCGCTGCCCCTGCTGATCCCCGCACCACATAACTCGGCGCATGACGTTCGATCTATCCGAGATCAACACGGGTCATTAGCAGAGCGCTCAGCCCGATCTAACGCGGAGATAGGTGGTTCGAGTCCGACGCGGCCCAACACTGTTCGCGCTTTCCCACTTGATCCGCTTGGTACCGATCCATACTTGGCTCTGGGACAAATGGCTTGGGCCACCATGAGCCGGACGCGGCGTTGGATCGCATTGGGCGCGACTGGAATCGCTCTAACCGCTACGGTCGTGATTGTCGCGTTTTCAACACAGATCCAGTGGCCCAGCGACCGCCCGACCCCAGTGAGCGTGCTCGGCACGCCGTTGCCGCTCCGTGCCTTAGCTGTATCTGCTCACTATCCCGCCAGTAACCCAGAATTCTGGGACGTGGGTGTCGACCTTGAAGGTTGCTGCTGGACTGACCGGATTGTCCATGCTGCGATGCACCAAGCGAGTGGAGATGTCGATTCAGCAGGCTTTGTCGGATACGGCTACACCAACCCTGACATTCAGCTGCTACCGGACGGATCGTTGAATCCGGGAACAACGATCAAATTCAGGGGTTACTTCTCCGTTGGCCTGGCCGCCATCGAGGTGTGTGACAACCATCGTTGTGCGGAGACCGATGTGCAGGTGCCTGAAGCTCAACCGGGTTAGATAGACGCGCGGATGCGCAACCCAACCTCAATCACTCCTGATAACACCCGAGCTCGCCGCTCCTCTGGTTTGAAGCTGCCTGGCTCGTTTGCGCAGCGCCATTTGGCAACGCGGAGGTAGGTGGTTCGAGTCCACCGCGGCCCAGCACCAGTTCCCATCAAGCGCCGTCGATGGCGCGCCACCGCACCGGCGGCAACGGGTGTTTCGATACCGCGCTCGGCCTTTTGCTCAGCGCCGATTTACCGGGGCGGACCCGCAGGTTCCGCACCGTGACAGATACTTCTCCTGATAACGCGCGCTGGGGTCTCGACGACTGTGCTTTTGCCTGCCAAAAACCAGTCAGGCGGTTATGCCAATGGGGGCCAGGCCGGCGTCGATGAGGAGCTGAGCGATGCGCGCCTGCCCAATGGCTGAGGGGTGGGTGTGGTCGCCCGCAAGGAGACCACCCGCCGGCGAGCGACCGGTGGGCCCATTGAACGAGCGATAGACGTCGACGCATATGTCGTGATGGGCCTGAGCGACGCGGCATGTCTCAGAACGGAAGGCCTCGAGGACTTCGATCGACGGTGCGACCGACTCGGGGGGCGCCTGATCGAAGCCGATGACGTCGTTGTAATCGGTCGTGACCCGGACCGCGGTGGGTTTGCCGTTTCGGAGGGTCTCGATCTCGGTGAGGATCTTGTCAAGCTCGTCACCGTGGCGCCGGGCAAGCTGCGTTACGCAGTCACCGGTGTATTTCGACCAGTTGAATGTGTCGCCATTGGCACCGTCGCACGGATCATCATCTGAATTCCAAGGCGTGTCATTGTGCCCGATGGTAACCACGATGATGTCGGCGTCTGCGACGGCGTCGCGAAATGGCTTACTGGTCTGGATCCGACCGAGAAGGCGTGCCCCCGTCAGATTGTCGTGAGTCGAGAGGTTTTGTACTTCAACTGACTTGCCAGTGGCCTTGGCGATCGCATCGCCGAAGAGCGTGGTGAACGTCTCACATTCGCCGCAGTCGTCCTGCCCAAAGGGGATTGAGTCGCCGAACGTCACCAGGTGCCAGCCGGTTGTCGTTGCAGCAGTCTGCCCCGCCGACGGACCGGGCCCGCACGCGGCAGCAAAGGCGATCGTCGCAACCGCGAGCCACGCAGCCGGCCATGCGCGTGTCATCGTGGCCATCTACGCCTCCTAAAGTAACGTTCACCAGGCGATCCCATCGGCCACGCGGGTCGATGCCGATGGGAGTGAAGGGAGAGTCGCGTCCCGGTCAGGGCTCCATGTGTACCGGCCGGCTCCATCTCGCAGAACCAAGCCGCAGTCGTTTCCGTAGCACAGCGGCTCATCCCTGTCTAATGCGGAGGCAGGTGGTTCGAGTCCACCGTGGCCCACCACGGTAGAGCCTTTGACATACGCGGCTTAAGTTTGGTGACTGGCGGCTTCAAGAGCCGCCCGAACCCGATCGCCAAGCGTCGAAAGCCGCTCGACAGGCTCGTTGCTGAAAACGAATCGCACATGACGGTCAGCGATCTCGCCGCCCCAGCCACGCATCGGCGTGGCGGCCACCTTTTGCTCGAGAAGGCGCCGGGACACCTCGGCGCAGTCGAGGCCGAGGGATGCCACGTCAAGGAGGAGTGACCACCCTCCAGCTGCGCTCACTACCGGAAGGCCTTCGAGCTGCCGAAGCGTCTCATCGCGACGCCGCTGCCACTCGGCGTTGGCAGTAGCGAGGTCGTCGTCGGGCAAGCCGAGGGCGACGCGCGTCCCGATTTGAGCGAACCCACTCGCCACCAGACCGTTGTAGATGTGCACGCGCGAGACATCATTGGTGAGCTCGCCCGGCGCCACCACCCAGCCAACCCGCCAGGCGATCATCCGCCGCTCCCACGGGGAACTGACCGTCACCGTTCGGTCCCGCATGCCCTGAAGGGCCGCGGGGTGTCGGACCTGCCGTCCGTCGAACAGGACCGCTTCGTATGCAGCCCAGTAGAGGAGCCAGGCGTCGCGTTCCTGACAGATCGAGGCGATGGCATCCCACTCGTCGTCGCTCGCAACCCATCCGGACGGAAAAGACGCGTTGTTGATAAAAAGGACGCGCGTGCGCTCGTTGACGGCGGCTCGAAGAGCCTTGAGATCTAGCCGCCAATGGCCATCGGATACGCCCAGCCGGGCCAGGCGCGGAACCGCACCTACAAGACGTACGCGGTTGACCATGCCGGCGTAAGTCGGGTCGGTGAGGATGACTTCGTCCCCGGGATCGGTTAGGCAGAACAGAGCGTCGAGCATCGCGTCGCCCTCGCCGGATGTGATTACGATCTCGCGCCGACCGTCGTATCGCGGTCCACCGCGACGTTCGATATACGCCGCCACGGCCTCCTTGAGGTCATCGCGTCCTGTGAAGGGCAGCCAGCTATTCGCGTCGTCTTCACCGATCGCGGTCCGAGTCGCCTCCATCACGTCTGCGGGCGGTGGAATGTCCGTGTCGAGGTTCTCCATGCGAAGGACTTCCGGGTCGTCGCCGGCCGCAGCCGCAACGCGATCGATGTTGAAGCCGGGAATGTGTTCGAGCCGCCTGACGCTCATGGGACTCTCCTCACCCCTAGGGTTCTGTTGAGAGGGCCACCTGGTCGCTAATGCTGCCAAATGTAGCTGTCGGCGTTGCGCGCGATGTACCCGTAACCGACCCGTGGGGATGCCATCGTTTGATTTGGTTGGAGACTCGCGCTGAGCCCGAAGGAGGCGCGACCCACATCTGATGTCACACCGCGCACCCTTCCGGGGCGCGGCTAAGGCGAGAGCTTTCCTCCACCCGCACCACATAACTCGGCGGCTTACGCTCGGCCTCCCACTCTTGTTAGCACAGCGTTCAGCCTTGCCCAACGCGGAGGTAGGTGGTTCGAGTCCACCGCGGCCCACCACGTAATCGCGCCGCGCCGTATTCGCATTTTTCTATGTAGCCGAGTTCCTCCGTTGTGGGTCTATCCAGAGAGGGCGACATTCCGCGGAGGGCCGGCCCATGACGCCTAAATCGAGCGCTCCTCAGCGGTCAGATCACCACCGGCCTCGCCGGTGTTCACCGTGCCTGACGGCTCGATGACGA
>VBGO01000283.1:489-841 GCA_005882525.1 Chloroflexota bacterium | reverse complement strand
AGCGGCAAGCGCGCTCGGTCGATCGAGCTTGCGTGCACATGATGCGACGGCATCCCAGTCCTGTTTGGAGAAGCCCTTGAGGGCATCTATTAGCTGGGCTGGCCGTGTGCCAGAAGCCAACGTCGGGCCGGGTGCTTTGGCCGCGTTGACAGGACTGATATTGCGAAGCGCCCCCATGTAATCGAGGCCAATGCGATGCGATTGCTCGATCAGCTCGGGCAAAAGTCTGGCGAGACGCTCGTCGGGTTCGCCGGAGATCTTCTGCCACTGCGAGAGCGCTACGTTGCGCTCTGTAGCCGCCAGCTCATAAATCCCAGAATCAATGGCGACACCGTGGTCATTTGCTGTTCCT
>VBGO01000283.1:0-363 GCA_005882525.1 Chloroflexota bacterium | reverse complement strand
CCACGCTGCTATCGACAAGGTCGCGCAGGCTTTCTGGTGGCTCCGGTGGATTCTCGACCTCCCAGTCGACGTGCTTCGGGGTTAGCCCCTGAGCAATTTGAACGTAATGGTCAATGATCGTCGACGTCCGTATGCGGAGAGACGGCCAGACGCGTTCTAACTCGTTCACGACCGGAGCGATTCGCGTAAGCGCCGAGGCGACAAGAGCCGCACGTCCTCGCGAACTCAGATCCTGTAGGTCGTTTTGTTTGTGGATCCCCAAAGCCAGCCGCCTCCAAGGATGCAGCAGACGCCGCCACGAAGATTGTTCCATACTGCTGGCGATCTTCCGCAAGACGCGGGTGACAGCCCAGGAGGTCGAAC
>VBGO01000282.1 GCA_005882525.1 Chloroflexota bacterium | reverse complement strand
GGCCCGCGAGCAGCGTGATGCTGCCAAACGGCAGCGTGAAGCGGCTGAGCAGGTAGAGGACGACGCCGGTCAACAGCGCGGTCTGCACCATAATGCCGAGGATGCCGAGCTCCTGCACATATTTAACGGTGGCCGGCAGGACGGGGGTCGCTGCCCAGGTGCTCACGAGTGGCTGGTCGAACTGATCAAAAAAGGTGAACATCGAGAGCAGTAGGGTGGCCGAAATGACGGCCGTCCAGGGGGCGCGCGTTCCGGGGCGCCGCCAGGCGGCCCGCAGCGGCCCGGTCACGATCAGCCCGAGCGCCAGCATCAGGAGCAGGTGGGGTGGACTGACGAGCGCCTGGAGGCTGACCTCGATGCCGAAGCGGAGATGCCAGAACATGTCGATCACCCCGCCGATACCAAACAGGACGCAACCCACGAGGGAGAGTCCGTACCCGGTCGGCAGCATCCGATCGGGCTCCTGGCCGCGGGCCTGATTCCGCAGGGCGTTCACCGCCAGGAAGGACAGGATCGCGAACATCCCCGAGTAGAGGACGCCATGCCACGGGGTAATGAAAGTCTCCAGGCTGGCCACGTGGCGATGGGCCCAGGCGTCGAGGTAGGCCCCCGCCATCAACCAGCTGCAGAGGCCGACCACCACCCATTCGAATGGCCTGGTGACCGGGACCGATCCACGATCGTGAAGGAGCTCCCGTGCCAGCGCCCTACCCCTGATCATGGTGACCACCTTCGCAATCAGTAATTTCCGTGATGACGCCGCTTGAGTTCCGCCATAGGCTGCGGGCGTGGACCAGGATGAGCGGCTTCTCGTCGAACGGGCGAAGGTTGACGCTGACGCGTTTGGCGCCCTCTACGATCGCCACGTTGCGGGTATCTACCGCTTCGCGTACGCACGGCTAGGTAACGCGGCGGCGGCCGAAGACGTAACGGCCGAGGTTTTCGTGAAGGCACTGAAGAACATCAGCCGATACCAGGCCCGCGGCCGCCCCTTCGCCTGCTGGCTCTACCGGATCGCCAGCAACACCGTGGCCGATCACTTTCGCCACGAGCCGGCGAGTTGCGAACTCCCGGATGGACTGCCTGACCGGGCCACCCCCGTCGAGGCCACCGCCATCGGCCACCTCGAGATGGAATACCTCTGGCGGCTGGTTGCCCGGTTGCCCGCCAAGCAGCGGCTCGCCATGACGCTCCGGTTCGGGGAGGACCGAAGCGCCAAAGAGACGGCCCAGATCATGGGCAAATTTCGGAGACGGCGCATCGGGAGCCCGCGCAAGCGCCATCAGCTCTCGCTGTGAGTTGATGTCCAGCTTACGGAAGATGTGCTGGAGGTGGCTCTCGATCGTGTTCACGCTCAAGAAGAGCTGCTCGGCGATCTTGGCCGCCCTGACGCCCCGCTCGGCAAGCGCGCGAACCCGCAGCTCGGCTTCGGTCAGCGCGTCCGGATCGACCCTGCGCTGGCGTTGCCGCCCGTGCGCCAGCTTGAGCTCCTCGGCGGCCTTGGTCGCCCAGCCCTCGGCGCCGCATTCCTCCGCCAGTTCCAAGGCGCGCCGCAAGAGCGGCCGCGCCGCCCGGTCCTGGCCCGATCGCCGCAGCTGGGCGCCCAGCCGGTAGCGAAGTCGCGCTTCCAGCAGCGGCATCCCGCTGGCCGTCGCCAGGCCGATCGCCTCGTCCAGCAGCCGGCGAGCCTCCGGCGGATCGTTTTGGACCAATGCCGCGCGGCCGCCGAGGGCGACGACTCGTGGAAAGCGGCACGGCAAGCGCTCGGCCATCGACTCGAGGGAGACGAGCACCGCCCGGGCGTCGTCGATTCGACCACCATAGAGGTAGGCGGTGATGGCGTCGCCCGACCAGGGAACGATGCACGGCTCCAGAATTTGCAATTCGTTGGCGAGGGCGCGCAGGCGGTCAAAAAGGGCACAGGCGTCCGCGGTGCGCCTGGCGTGCATCGCCAGCACGGCCTCCATGTGGAGCAGCCACAGGCGCCCCGCCCACTTCTCGTCGGGCTCGGCCAGCGCGACGGCTCTCCGATACCATTCCGCCGATTCCTCCATCTGGCCCATATCGGCCAGCGTGTACGCATGGATGATCGCGGCCCAGAAGGCTCGCTCTGGCGCGAGATCCGCGAGCAGGCTAGCCCGGTCGGCGAGCTGAAGCGCTTCGCGCAGCCTGCCCGTCCGAATGCAAGTGTCCCCGTGCATGACGGCGACCGCCGCGATCGCCACGGGTAGCCCCATCCGCTCGGCCGCCTGCATCCCGATCTCATAGGCGCGAGTCGCCTCCGCAAAACGTTCGGTCCATTTCGCCATGTTTCCGTAGGTGCCCAGCGTTCCCCAACTCCAGGCAAAGTCGGTCGTATCGGCTTCCGGGTTCGCCAGCGCATCCCGAACCGCGCCTTCGAGCACCGGGATGCCGGTCGGATCCCCTCCGACAAACGTACTGAACGCCCAGGCCGTGTCAGCCCGCAGCCGGAGCCGCGGCGAGCTTTCAACAGAAAGTGCTCGAGCCCGTTCCAGCAGGGGCGTCGCCAGGGCCGGACCGCCGCTCGGCCAGGAAATGAATGCTGCGTCCAGCAGCGCTCGGACGGCCTCCGACCCATCCGACGGCAGGGCGCTGACGACCGCCGCCTGGAAGGCTTCGGCCGCCTCCGCCATCGCGCCGCGAACGAACAGGGCTCGGCCGAGCATGCGCTGCCCGGCAATTCGCTGCGGATCCGTCAGGTTGGGGACGGCCAGCAGCCGGCGGCATGCCGCGACCGCCCCACGCCCGTCGCCACTGTCGAGCAGGACCTCACCGAGATCCAGCAACAACCCGGCGTCGGCTCTCGAACCCGCCAGCTCAGCGGCGGCAAGTAGGCGCTGTTTGGCCCGGGCAATGGCGCCTTCGCGCAACGCCGTCCGGCCTGCCTCCGCCAGCACGCGCACGGCTTCCGGGTCTCCAATCGCCCCGGAGCGGGCGGCGTGTTCGGCGGCCTCACCGGTGTCCGCGGCGGCGGCAACCAGCAGGCGGAAGGCGCGCGCATGCCACCGCTCGCGCACCGGTGGTGGAATCTCGTCGTAGAGGAGCTGCCGGAGCAGCGGATGGGCAAACTGCGCCCAGCCCGGCGCATCGGTTCTAAACACGCCTCCGCGGCAGAGCGCCTCCAGCGCCCGATCACCGGCTTCGACAGGAAGCTCGGCCATCGCGGTCGCGATCGTTGGGCGGATACGGGTCCCCAGAACGCTCGCCGCCTGGGCGTAGCGCATTTCCTCGGCGGAAACGCCCGTAAACCGGACGCGAAGCAGGGCGGCCGTCGCGGTCTCGGCATCGCCACCTGCCTCGGGCAAACCCCGACCCCGCCGCACGTTCGTGGCCACCTGTTCGAGCAGGAGCGGGTTTCCGGCGGCGAGCCTGGCCGCGCGGCGGGCCGAGGGTCCCGAGATCCGGGTCCCCGCTCGATCGTTCAACATCTCGGTGGCCCCGGCGTCGCTGAGTGGTAAGAGCCGCTCCACGCTGGCGTCACCCGCGTTGGTCAGTGGTCCCACCGTGTTGAGCGCCGCGGCGGGCCAGGGGCGCAACGTGCCGATCAGGGCAATCGGCAGATTGGCGATCCTGCGGCAGAGGAAGGACAGGAGCGCCAGCGAGTCCTCATCCGCCCAGTGGAGGTCATCGAGCAGGATCAGGCTGGGCGACGCCAGTCCTTCAACAAACTGCTCGGCCGCATACAGTCGGGTTGCCCGCGCCTGCAGCGGCGGTTGCCGCACGGCCTTCGCGTCACTTCGACGCCGGAAGCCGAGTCCGCGCAGCGCCTGGTCGATGATGCCGAACGGAAGGCTGGACTCTGCGGCGTCCCCGCTTCCGATGCTGACCCGAAAATCTCCGGTCGCGGCGTGCCGGGCACGATCGAGCATGGTGGTCTTTCCCAGGCCGGCTTCCCCCACGATGAACAGGCTTCGTCCCCGACCCTCCCGGGCCCCGGACAACAGGCGCTCGATTGCCCCCAGTGTCCCGTCGCGCTCCCAGATCGGTGCCTGGGGCATGGCCCTCCTCTCCCTGGGCAATCCTAGACCGTTCTGCCCGATTGGCCGAGGGGAGTGCCCAAAAGATTGCCCGGCCCAGGCTGGTGGGCGGGGCGCCGGTCGCATCTAATCGGGAAGCGAGATTCGCGTATGGCGCAGGACCGAGTGCCCAGGTCATCACGACTGACCCGTGCCGGCGCACGGACGGGAAGCGGCCGCGTCTCAAAATCCAGCTCGGTTCGTAGCGACCCTCGTGCCGAGCACCTGCTTCGACTGCAAGCCCAGGCCGGAAACCATGCCGTCAGCGAACTGGTGGCGAAGGGTGAAGCGGCGACGGTCCAGCGGTGGGGGGCGGCTGCATTTCCGGTGGGCGCGATCGCCGCCGCCCTGGCTCCGCCCAAGCTCAAGGTCGGTTCGAAAGGCGCGGCGGTCAAGGACGTGCAGGAGAAGCTCAACGCGACCGGCGCCGCGTTGATCGTCGACAGCATTTTCGGCGGCCAGACCAAAACGGCGGTGATTGCGTTCCAGTCGGACCAGGGCCTCACCGCGACCGGGATCGTCGACGCCGCCACCCACGCGAAGCTGGCCGCCCCGGCCGCCGGGACGCCGGCGGCGGTCGGGCTTGGACGATACAAACCCTGGGAAAGCCGGATCGCATGGAAAGCCCTGACGAGGGCGGAGCGTGACAACTGGAGCATCCTCGGCTGGAACAAAGCTGACTGGGACGCCCACCGGCCGCCGCCAACGGCGACGAAAGCCTTCAAGGACCTGACCCCGGTCGAGCGCGGCGCCGCGGTCCAGCTCGGCTATATTCGGGCGAGCTGGGACAAACATTGGGACGTTGCCTCGTCGAAGGCGCCCGCGGCCTACGCGGCCGAAGAATCGGCGATGAAGAAGAAGGCTGGCAGGGGCGTCCTGCCGGCGGGCTTCATCGGGTCGCTCCGGGCGCGCGCCATTCTCGACGCGGAGTTCGGTGACCTGGCCACGATCAAGCTACCCGAGGTCCACCTGCTCAACGACGCCGGGATGAGGACGGCGTACGAGGGCTTCTATGGCGCCGGGAGCTACCCGGCCAGCGGACTGCGCGGCTTTCAGAAGGACGGCATCTATCTGAACCAGAACGCCGTGTGGAAAGGAACCACGGTGCACGAATCGCTGCACAAGCAGGAGCACGCGGACTGGGACGGCTTCGCCTACGCGCCGAC
>VBGO01000281.1 GCA_005882525.1 Chloroflexota bacterium | reverse complement strand
GGTCGGAACCATTTCGCGTTTCGTAGTGTATGTGCAGTGATGCCCAACCAGGGCTGGCGTACTCGTCGCGTCGCCGTGGTGGCGGCAGTCACTGCCGCCATCATCGGTGTGTCCGGGGTGTTCATCGTTCTTGGCGTCATCAATCAAAAGCCATCCGAGCACGCGACCCTGCCGCCGATCATGCCGACGGCAGGTGCGCCGTATGCGTCGGCCGAGCCGCAGTTCCACATTCCAGCGTCGTTCACCGCGGCCGATGACGCGCGGGCCGCGATTCCTTTAAGCCAGCCCGAGGTCCACTGGGTATTCGCGGACGGGCCAAACTTCCCACCGTTGGTGAGCCCCTGCGGTGGGTACCTGCCCAGTGATGGGGCGCGGGTGGGCGCCCATCAGCTCGCGCTGGTTTCGCCGATGACCGTGAAGCTGAGGCGAGTGGTTCTGTACCGGGACGTGGCCTCGGCCCGTCAAGCGATGGAGGAACGCCGCAGCGCGCTGCAGCAGTGCGCCCGTCACGAGGACGGCAACGCGATGGCGACCGTCTGGATCTGGCAGCCGCTGCAGATCGGCGACGAAGCGATGGCCGTCGGGAGCCAGCGGTATCGCGGCTCCAACAGCTTGCCCGGCCACCAGCGCGGGGTCGTGATGCGCCAGGGCCGAACCCTCGTGACCTATTTCGACTCGGGGCAAAGCCGCGTTCCACCAACCATTGCCGAAGTCGAGCACTACGCAACAGTGGCCAGGCCCGTGGCGGCCGAACTCGCCTCGGCGCCCTGGAACTAGGGGAGCTGCCTTTGATGGACCAGCTGACGGATTGGGATCGGCCGGGATGACCGCACCAGGACTATGCAGGCAAGCTAAACCAGAAACGGGTCAGCCCACCCCTGGACTCCGCCCCGACCCGACCGCCGGTCGCCTCCACCAGCTGCTTGACGATCGCGAGTCCGATCCCGGCTCCACCGCGGGCCCGGTCGCGGGATTTATCGACCCGGTAGAAGCGCTCAAAGATGTGGGGAAGGTCGCTGGCTGGGATTCCATCGCCGGTGTTTGTCAGGCTCACAAGCACGTCCCCGCCCCGGGCTTCCGCGGCGATGCTCACCTGGCCGCCAGCCGGGGTGTACCGAGCGGCGTTCTGGAGCAAGTTGGCGAGCACCTGCGACAGTTGGTCGGGGTTCGCGCGGGCGTTGAGGCACTCGGGTAGCTGCACGTCCGGGCGGATGCCGGCGCGGTCGAAGGCCGGCCTGGCCATCTCGACCGCAGCGGCGATCAGCGGGACCAGGTCGCACTCGACGGCCGGTGGCGCACCTTTCGCCGTATCGCCAGCCGCGAGCATATCCAGCGATCGGGAGAGCCTGACCAGCCGGTCTGCCTCTTCGTGGAGAGACGCGAAGGTTTCACGATCGGGCGCGATCACCTGATCCCGGAGGGCCTCCAGATACCCCTGTAGGTTGGTCAGGGGAGTACGCAGCTCATGCGCCGCGTTGATAATAAACTCGCGCCGCATTCGCTCCTGCTCCTGCAGGCTCTTCGCCATCCGGTTGAAGGAATCAGCGAGTGAGACCACCTCGTCCGGTCCCTGCCGCGGCACCTGAACCACGAGGTCGCCCTCCGCCACCCGCCGGGCGGCTCGGCCAATCTCTTCCAGCGGGCGGGAGAGTTGGCGCGCGAGCAGGACCGCGAGCAGAATGCTCGCGAGGGCTGCGACTGCGGCGGAGCCGAGGAAGACGAGCGTCACCGTCTGGTTGAACATTTCCCTGGCGAGCTCGACCGTGGCGCCGTGCTGCACCATGAGCCGTTCGAAGACATCGTGGCCGACCCCCAGGACGCCCCCGGCGATGACCATGACAGCGAGGCCTGTGACCAACAGCGATGTGAGCGCGATACGGGCCGCGATCCCGCGGAACAGGAGACGGCCGCTCATGCGTCTTTCCCCGTCAGTGTGCGATATCCCGCCCCTCGAACGGTCGCTACGTAGCGCGGTCGCTCCGCGTCGTCGCCCAGCTTGTCGCGCAGGCGGGCAATATGCGCGTCGATGGTTCGGTCAAGCGCCTCCCCCTCGCCGCGGCCGTAAAGCACATCGAGCAGCATCTCCCGAGACAGGACCCGGCCATCCGCCCGGAGGAGCGCCACCAGCAGCCGAAACTCCGCCGCGGTGAGGGCAATCCGTTCCTTGCCCCGCAGCACCTCGTAACGGTCCAGGTCTACGGTCAGATCGAGGTGTGTGAGGCGTCCGCGCTCCACCCGGGCGCGGCCCAGTGCAGGGGGTTGCGCTCGCCGCAGGATGGCCTTCACCCGGACCACCAGCTCGGCGGGAGAGAACGGTTTGGGCAGGTAGTCGTCGGCCCCTTCATGGATGCCGTAGACGCGGTCCGCGGCGGAGCCTCGAGCAGAGAGCATGAGGACTGGCAGGTCCGATTCTTCCCGCACGCAGCGCAGGACGGCGAGGCCGTCGAGCTCGGGGAGCATGAGGTCGAGCACGACCAGCCGCGGTCCGTGCTCCCGGATGGCCTGCAGCGCCTTCGTCCCATCCGCGGCGGTGACGACGCGAAACCCCTCGTGCTCCAGGTAGGTCCGGACCAGGTTCACGATCTTGGCGTCGTCGTCGACGACCAGGATCGGAGCCATCGCCGCAGGGTCCGCGCGGGATCCGTCCCCGGAGCGGGCCAAGGCGCTGCTCATGGTAGCCCGCAAGTGTAGCGCCGAACTGTGACGCTGGCGTGAAGGCGAGTCATCGCCGCGCAACAGCCGTCCGACAGCATGGAGGGTATATCAACCCACCAACCAGGAGGTCTGCCATGTCACGATTCTTCGGCGGCGCACCCGCTGGCGTTATCAAGCGGCTCTTCGTCGGCTCCCTGATCGCGGGATCCATGGTCGCCGCCCTAAACGCGCCAGTCTTTGCTAGCGACCCGGTCGGCTTCGGTCACCTGTTTTTCAATGGGAGCGTAGTGGGCACCGTGGTCGTCCCAGCGAGCCTGCCCAACGGAGGAATCGACCCCTTCTACGGGGTGACGAATGGGGCCGCGGGACAGCTTGGCATCGCCGGCGTCGGCCCGGGTTCGGGCGGCTACCACGGCGGCGCCTGGGCGTTCAATGCGGTCACCTTCAACCCTGGTGTGACCCCTTATCTCCTGACCTCCGCTCAGGCGGTTAT
>VBGO01000261.1 GCA_005882525.1 Chloroflexota bacterium | reverse complement strand
GCGACGGTTCCCTCCGTGACCGACTCACCCATCTCGGGCAGGGTGACCTGCATGGTCGACTGGGGCACGGTGGAATTCTACCCACTAAACTTGGCTTCGAATATGACCTTCAAGGCCAAGCTGCAGGCCAGCGAGGACGTCACGCACTCGTTGCTGTGCCTCGGCCTTGATCCGGAGCCCGACCTGCTCCCGCCATCGATCGAGCGATCGCCGGCGGGCGTCGCGCGCTTCGTGCGAACGATCGTCGCGGCGGTCGGCGATTCGGTGTCGTCGTACAAGCTAAACCTGGCGTTCTACGAGCGATGGGGGAGGGAGGCCAGCTGGCTGCTCGAGCAGGCGCTCGCCGGCTTACCCAAAGACCGTCCCGTCATCCTCGACGCCAAGCGGGGCGACGTGGGCAGCACCGCGCAGGCCTACGCGCACGCCGTCTTTGAGGCCTGGGGGGCGGATGCCGTGACCGTTCATCCCTGGTTGGGGTATGACTCGCTCGCACCCTTCCTCGCCCACAAGGACAAAGAGGTCTTCATCGTCTGCCGGACGTCAAATCCCGGGGCGGCGGAGTTCCAAAACTTGCGCAGCGAGGGGGAAACGCTCTACCGTCACATCGCGCGCGCTGCGGTCCGCTGGGATCATCACGCGAATATCGGGCTCGTCGTCGGCGCCACCGCTCCGGCGGAGCTGCGCGACGTCCGCCAGATCGCGGGCGATCGCTTGCTCCTCGTCCCCGGCATCGGCGCCCAGGGTGCTGACCTGACGGCGGCCCTTCGGGCCGCGATGCGACCCGACGGGCGAGGCGCGATCATCCCCATCTCGCGCGGAATCCTCTTCGCCTCGTCGGGCGCCGACTACGCCGATGCAGCGCGGGCGGCAGCGCAGCGCTACCGGGACGCAATCAACACGCTGCGGCCGGAGCCTGCGACGGCGCGAGGCTAACCCAAATGTCCGGCATCGTCGCCGGTGCCCTGGTCGCTCATCCCCCCATCCTCCTGGCGGAAGTCGGCGGCGTCCAGTCAGACCGGGTGCGGGCGACCGCCGAGGCGTTCCGCGAACTCGACGGCATCCTCGCCCAGGTCGATGCCGATGTCGCCGTCGTGATCTCGCCGCACAGTCCATCCAGCATGACGTCGCTACCGGTGCGCCGTGCCGCGCGTCCGGCCGGCGACCTCAGCCGCTTTCACGCGCCGCAGGTTCGCGTCGAGGCGGAGACCGACACCGCGCTGGTCAACGGCCTGGTGGTGGACGGCCAGCGGGCTGGTTTCTCGCTGATCTGGGCGGAGGAGAGCGACCTCGACCATGGCGTGGTCGTCCCGCTGCATTCGCTCCGGCGCACGATGGCGAACAAGCGTTGCGTGTTCCTCGGCGTGAGCGCCTGGCCGCTGCACCGGTTCGTCGATTTCGGCACCTGGCTCCAGGGCCGGCTGCGCGATCGCTCTGCCATCCTGATCGCCTCCGGCGACCTGTCGCATCGCCTCACGGCCGATGCGCCCTACGGATTCCAACCGGAAGGACCGGTCTTTGACCGGCTCGTGATCGACGCTTTACGCGAGCACGAATGGGAGCGGATCGAGGGCATGGATCCGGATCTGATCGAGGAGGCGGGGGAGTGTGGCTTGCGGCCGCTGGCCATCCTGTTGGGGGCCGCCCGCGCGGCGGGCCTCACGTCGCGCGTCCTCAGCTACGAAGGACCGTTCGGGGTCGGCTACCCGGTGGTCGCCTTCACCGCCTCGAGCGTCGCGCTGAACATCCAGGAATTGGGCCGCCGAGCCATCGATACCTATCTGCGCACCCGCCGGCTTATCGAGCCGCCCGACCCGGTGCCCGCCCATCTCCAGGTGCCATCCGCCGTTTTCGTAACCCTGCGCAAGCACGGGGAGCTGCGTGGTTGTGTCGGCAGTGTCCGGCCGACCGAGCCAACTGCGGCGCGCGAGTTGATTCGGTATGTGGTGGCCTCCGCTGTTCGCGACCCGCGATTCGATCCCGTTCGTCTCGACGAGGTCGCCGATCTGACCATCAAGGTGCAGCTGCTCGACCCGGCGGAACCGATCACCGACATCTCCGCCCTCGATCCCACCACCTACGGCATCATCGTTCGCTGGGGCGATCGCCAGGCGCTGTTGCTTCCGGGTCTCGAGGGCATCGACACACCGGAGCAGCAAATCCTGGCCGTTTGCGAGAAGGCGGGCATCGACCGCCATGCGCCGCTGGTGCTCGAGCGATTTCGCACCCGGACGCTCATATGATCGCGCTGCTCGTTAATCCAGAGCAGAGCGGCCACCGGGCCGAGGGCCATCCAGAGCGCCCCGAGCGGGTCGCCGCGATCGCCGAGGCGATCAGGCTCTCCGGTCTTGGCCTGACGCCGGAACTGGCGTCGCCGGCAGCGGAGGCCCTGATCCATCGGGTCCACGACCCCACCTACATCGCGAGCCTCGATCGCGCGGCGGCCGCCGGTGGCGGGTACCTGGACCCCGACACGTACCTCACGCCCACGTCGATGATCGCCGCGCGGACCGCGGCGGGCGCCGTGGTCGACGGCGTCCATCGCGTGCTCGATGGCGGGGCCCGTCATGCGTTCGCGGTGGTGCGGCCGCCCGGTCATCATGCCGAGCACGCGCGTGCCATGGGATTCTGCCTCCTCAACAACATCGCGGTCGGTCTGTATGCGGCTCGCGAGAAAGGCATCCGCCGCGTCGCGATCCTCGACCTCGACGTTCACCACGGTAACGGCACGCAACACAGTTTTGAGAATGACCCGGAGGTGTTCTACGCCTCCACCCATCAGTACCCGCACTATCCCGGCACCGGCGCCGCGAGCGAGCGCGGGACGCACGGCACCATCCTCAACGTACCGCTCGCCAGTGGCAGCGGTGATCCGGCCTTTCTCGGGGCCTGGGAAAAGACCATCGGGCCGTCGCTCGAGGCCTTCAAGCCGGAGCTGCTCCTGGTGTCGGCCGGCTTCGACGCCCATGCGGACGATCCGCTGGCCGGGCTCGAGGTCTCGACCGGCGGCTACCGCGAGCTCGCCAAGCTGATCCAGAGCTGGGCGATCTCGTACTGCCGCGGTCGGACGGTGTGGGCGCTGGAAGGTGGCTATAACCTGCGGGCGGTCGGCGATTCAGTGGTCGCCTGCCTCGAAGTCCTGCTCGATGGGGCCACCGAGGGTGACGTGCGCGTGGACAGCGCCATCGATCGACGCTACAATAGCGGCTCGCCGGACTAAGTCTGGGAGGCAGGGAACCATGGCGAAGTCACGCGATAAGGGCAAGCGCGAGGTCAAGAAGAAAAAGAAGGAGAAGACCCCGAAGGGCGCGCCTGCGCCGTTCGGCGATGTCGGCTTCACCCCACGGCGCGAGCCCGGCATGCCTGGCTCGGCGGGAGCGCCGCCGGCATAGTCGCGCGAGCGAGCAGCGCCCTGCTGGCGCTGCTGCTCCTCGTCACCGTCGTGCCGGCGCACGCGGCCGATCCCAACACGCTCGCGGATCGGCTGGCTCAGGTGCAGCTGGAGCAGGCGCGGCAACATCAGCGGCTCAGCCAACTCCAGGGCCAGCAGAGCCAGGCGCGCCAGACGCTGGCGGCGCTGGAGGCACAGCTCGCGCTCAGCAATGCCGACCTGGCGCCGATCGCGACACAGGCCCAGGCGCTCGAGGCGCGCATCGCCGACGCCCAGATGCAGCTCTCCCATGACCAGCTCGCCTACTTGCAACACCTGCGCGCGTTCCAGGCGGACATCCGCAAGATCTACGCGCTCGGCGGCATGCGGTGGTTCGAGTTCGTCTTCTCGGCGCGCAGTTTCGACGACCTGCTCAACCGCACCATCTATTTGCAGCAGATCTCCGTCAGCGAACTGCACCTGGCGCGAAAGCTTCGCGCCGAGCGCGACACGCTGGAGGAGCAGCGCCAGCTGCTGGCCCAGGCTCGTGCCGACCTGGCGCCGCTGCTCGACACGCT
>VBGO01000269.1 GCA_005882525.1 Chloroflexota bacterium | reverse complement strand
TCGAACGCGTCCGTGAGGCTGAGCATCGGGGTCCGGTGAGTGACCTTGCCAAAGGCGTCCGAGGGCGGGCCGCCGACACGCTGAGTCGGTGAGTCGGGCGTGATCAGCTCGGGGTATTGCGTTTCCAACTCGACGAGCTCACGGAAGAGCGCGTCGTATTCGGCGTCGGTGATCTCGGGTTGGTCGAGGACGTAATACTGGCGGCTCGCGCGGTCGATCACCTTGCGCAGCTCGAGGACGCGCGCCTGCGCCTGCTCCAGGGTTTTGACCGCGGCGCTCACACCTTGACGATTGGCGCCAGGCTGACGGCGAGGATCTTCATCCCGACCCGGTCGAACTTCACGATGATCTCCTCGTCCGTCCGGGTCATCGTGCTCTTCAGCACGCTGCCACGGCCCCAGGAGCGATGTTCGACCTTGTCACCCGGCTGGTACCGCTGCACCAGCTCGACCGGCGCCGACGGCCGGGCGGCATCGACCAGGCGCGCGGGCGCGATGCCCGGATCCGGCATCCCGGACGGGATGCCGGCGGGTCCATCGACCAGCTCGATCGGGATGTCCTTGAGGAAGCGGGAGGGCAGATTGAGGTTGGCCTGGCCGAACAGGTGGCGGCGGAACGCATGGAACAAATACAACCGGTCTTTCGCCCGCGTCATGCCCACGTAGGCGAGCCGCCGCTCTTCTTCGAGGCCCGCCGGCGAATCGAGGCTGCGGCTGTGCGGAAACAGCCCTTCCTCCATCCCGAGCATGAAGACCACCGGGAACTCGAGTCCTTTGACCATGTGGAGCGTGATAAGGGTCATTCCCTGGGCGCGGTCGTCCATGGTGTCGACGTCGCTCATCAGCGCGACGTCCTCGAGGAACGCCTGCAGCCCTTCACCTGGGGCCAGGCCGTCGTACTCGGAGGCCAGGCCGCGGAGCTCGAGGACGTTCGCCCAGCGCTCCTCACCCTCGGGACTGCCCTCCTTGAGATAGCGTTCGTAGGCGCTGCGCAGCAGCAGCAGGTCGATCACCTCCACCAGGCGACGCTCCTCGCTGGCGGCGCGGACCTCGGTGATGAGGTCGCGGAAATCCGCCAGCGCGCTCCTGGCGGTCGGGGTCAGGTCAATCTCATCCAGACGGCTCAGTGCGTCCCACGCCGACGTTCCGTGTGCGTCCGCCCAGTAGCCGAGCTGGGCCAGTGACTTCTCGCCGAGCTTGCGCCGCGGCACGTTGATCACGCGAGAGAAGCTGAGCGTGTCCTGCGGGTTCGCGATCAGCCGCAAGTAGGCGAGGACGTCTTTGACCTCCCGGCGTTCGTAGAAGCGAAGCCCACCGATCAGCCGGTATGGCACGCCGCGACGGAGCAGGACTTCTTCCAGCGCGCGCGACTGGGCGTTGGTACGGTAGAGGACGGCGAGGTCCCCGAGGCGATAGTCGCCCTGCGCCACAAGCCGAAGCGCTTCCTGGGCGACCGCCTGCGCTTCCTCCTGTTCGTCGTAGGTCTGCGCCACCACCAGCTTGGGACCACCGGGACGATCGGTCCAGAGCCGCTTGTCCGCGCGATTGGGGTTTGCCTTGATGACGTGGTAGGCGGCGTCGAGGATCACCTGGGTTGAGCGATAGTTCTGCTCGAGCTTGACAATCTGGGCGTCCGGGTAATCATGTTCGAACGACAGGATGTTGCGGACATCCGCGCCGCGGAACATGTAGATCGACTGATCATCATCGCCCACGACGCAGAGGTTGCGACGCATGCTGGCGAGGTGCCGCACCATCAGGTACTGGGCGCGGTTCGTGTCCTGGTACTCGTCGACCATGATGTACTTGAACCGCTTCTGGTATTTCTCGAGCACCTCCGGGTGCCGATCGAAGAGCCAGACCGTCCGCATCAGGAGATCGTCGAAATCGAGCGCCCTGTTCTGCTCGAGAAACGCGTCATACCGCAGGCGGATCTGCGCGGCCAACTCCTCGTTGTGGGTGCCGGCCGCCTTTGCCTGGTCCTCGGCGCTGATGACCTCGTCCTTGGCCCGCGAGATGAGCGCGACCATGCCGCTGGGTGGATAGCGCTTCTCATCCAGGCGCATCTCGGACATGACGCGCTTGACGACGGCGAGCCGGTCGGCCTCGTCGTAAATGACGAAGTGCCGGTCGACCCCGTCCGCGCTCCCGTCTCGCCGCAGGATGCGGACCCCAATCGCATGGAAGGTCCCCATCCAGATCGCGCCGGCGGTCAGATTCAGAAGATTCTCGACCCGGCTGCGCATCTCGCGCGCCGCTTTATTCGTAAACGTCACGGCCAGGATCTCGCCGGGCTCGGCCCGCCCCTGCTGGATCAACCAGGCGATCCGATGCGTCAGCACGCGCGTCTTACCGCTGCCGGCGCCGGCAAAGATCAGCAGCGGACCGTCATCTGCAGTCACCGCTGCTCGCTGCGGTTGGTTCAGTCCTGCCAGGAGATCAATCGCCCGCTCTGCGGCCGAAGAGATGCTCAATGCAAGGGCAAGTCTACCGAGGATAGTTAGTTCGGAAACCTAACCGGGCGAGTACGTCGTACTCCGTGGGACTAGTGGCGGCGGCCGCGGCCGCGCATCCGACCGGCGGCCATGTCATCCATGTCATCGTCGTCGTCGGTCTGGCGTTTCTTCGACGCCTTGAGCGACTCCGAGAAGGCGCCGATGAACTGATCGCGCAGCTCCATGGTCGAGACCTCGAAGGCGTCCTTCAGCGTCCAGTGGTCATCCGGTGAGTACTTGCGCTCACAGGCCCAGAGCAGGAACTTAATCAGCTGCACCTTGATGCTGGCCATGAGGCGGGAATCCTTCTTCGTCCGAGTGCCCCGGTCCTTGTCCTTGCCTTTGCCCTTGCTTTTCAGACCGGCGGCGGGTGGCGATGCGGCAACCGCGCCATCGGCCGTGCGCACGCCCCAGCCCGGCGCGCCCGAGACCGGCCGCACGGGCGGTGCCTGCGCGACGAGGCTGGCGCGCAGTGCGGCCAGGTCGTCCTTTGGGGCCACCGGTTTGGCGGGCCCGGGGGCCGATGGGGCCGCCGGTGCGGGAGCAGGGACCGGTGGCTGGTAGGTCGGCGCGGCCTCGCGTTTCCTTGGGATCGGCATCGGTGGCACGGAAAAGCTCGGCGGCGTGATCGGACGAGCCGGGGCAGGCGCAGCCTGCTGGGGCGGCATCATCTGGGGCGGTATGCCGGGCTGGGCCATGGGCGGTTGCGGGTAATTCGGATACGCAGGCTGCGGCGCGCCAGCAGGAGGCCGCATCGGTCCGGGCGGCTGTGGGTAGGCCTGCGGCGGGTAGGGCTGGCCCTGGGGCGGCGGGCCCTGGTATGGTGCCCCGGGGTAGGGGGCGGCCGGGTAGCCGGGCTGCTGCGGATAGCCGGGCTGCTGCGGGTAGCCACCCGCGCCCCACGCGGGGGCTGGCGGCACGCCCGGCTGGCCCGAAGGCACGCCCGGCTGGCCGGCTGGCGGCCACTGCGGAGCGCCGGGGGGAGGCTGGGGCGCGAATTGACCGGGGGCCGCTCCGGGCTGCCAGGCTGGCGTGTAAGGCCGGTTCGCGGGCGCGATCGGCCGCTGCTGATCCGCCGGGATGTACGGCGCCGAGGGACCCTGGAGCGCCGCCTGACTGCGTCGGAGCAAGTCCGTCAAGCGCCCTTTATCGATATACAGGTTGCCCGCCAGGCTCGGGTTCACGCCCGGGGCGAACATGAATTCGCCACTCTGGAACTCCCACAGGAGATCAAAGGCGTGCCGGGCACCCCGAACGCGGCCCCCGCTGGCATGCGTCAGGGCACCGGCCTGAAAGGCGTAGACCCAGTTGCCGCGAGGCTCCCGGAGCTCCAGGACGCCCGATTGGCCACCGTTGACCACCTGGTCCAGGAGTCCGAGTAACCCGATT
>VBGO01000268.1 GCA_005882525.1 Chloroflexota bacterium | reverse complement strand
ACGACCTGGTGGAGGCCGCCAACCGGATCGACGAGATCGACCGCGTCCGCTGCGCCGAGGTGGCGCGCGAGCGGTTCAGCCCGCGACACATGGCCGAGCGGTACCTCTCGGTCTACCGGCGGGGGTCGGTCGAGGTCGAAGCCTTTGCTTCTCCCAACGGTCCCGAGGCCGCCGCGCTCAGCCCCCGGCGAGCTGCTGTGACGCCTTAGCGACCCGGTCGATGATCGCCTTGCCTTCGCCGGTGGTGTCGTCCAGCCAGCGCGGCTGCGCATAGTTGTCGATCACCAGCGGCCGGTAGTCGACTCGCACCAGCCGTGTGCCATAGAAGGTGTACCGGCCGACCATCCCCTCGCGGGTCTCCTGCGACCACATCTGATCGAAGATGAAGTTGCCGTGTGCGTAGGTGATCAGGTGGCCGTTGTAGATCTCGACCGGCTGGACCCAGTGCGGGTGGTTGCCGATCACCAGGTCGGCGCCGTCGTCGATCGCCAGGTGGCCGATCTCCCGCGGGTTGTCCGGAGCGATTCCGGCGCCGGCGACCGGTAGCAACTCGTACTCCTTGCCCCAGTGGAAGCTGACCACCACGACGTCGGCCTTGGGACGGACCAGGTCGATCTCGCGCTTCAGCTCCGCCCGGTCGATGTGGGTGCCGACCCCGTTGAAGCCGAGGAAGGCGAACTTGACGCCGCGAATGTCCCGGATCTCATACAGTCCCAGGCCCGACATGCCGATCCCATGCTTTGAGAGCAGGATCTGCGTCTCATTGGTGCCGGCCGGTCCGAAGTTGGTGAGGTGGTTGTTGGCCAGGTTGACCACGTTGACGCCGGCGAAGTCCAGGCCGGCGATGGCGCGCGCGTCACCGCAGAACTTGAAGCCGCCGTGGATGATCGGGCAGCCCTTGATCAGCGGCGATTCCAGGTTGATGTAGAGGAGGTCGCCGGTCTTGAGGTAGTCGGCAGTCTTCCGCCAGGGGTAGAGCCAGTCCTTGTGGAGGACGGTCTGGTAGTTGACCTCGCGCGCCGGAATCACGTCGCCGGTCGCCATGATCACCCGAATCTGCGATGGGTCGTATTTGCTCAGGTCCGGCTTGGCGTCGCCGAAGATGCTGGCCAGGCTGAGCGCCGGTGGAGTGGGAGTCGGTGTTGGCGTCGGCGTCGGCGTCGCCGCATGGGCCGCCACGGGCGAAGCACCGGTCGGTCCACTCGTGGGCGTCGAGCATGCGGCCATCACAGGCAGCAGGAGGAGCGGGACCAGGGCACGGCGCTTCAAGCGCCGGTAGGATACACCAGCGGTCCGAGGTGCACCAGCCAGGAGTGTTGCCCGGTTGTCTCATTAGTACCTTGCGAAGCAAGGAAGCTTGTGCTACATTGCAGGTGTGCCGGCGGACGGACTCGTCAGCCAGATGCGCCGCGGGGCATTGGAGTACTGCGTGATGGCGCTGATCGTGAAGATGCCGCGGTACGCCTTCGAGTTGATCGAGGCGCTGTGACCACGGAAGGCACGCTCTACCCGCTGCTGAGCCGGCTTCGTCGTGATGGCCTGGTCAAAACTGAGTGGCGGGAGTCGACGGATGGCCCGCCGCGCCGCTACTACGAGCTGACGGCCGAAGGACGCCGGGCGCTGATCGCCTTCAAAAACGAGTGGATGAGCTTTCGCGGCGCCGTCGACGGAATCCTTCAGGAGGGCACCAAACCATGACCGCCCAGCATGCCGATCAGTTGATCGATGGCTACCTCGCTCGGCTTCGCGTGGCGGCGGCCGACCTTCCGGCGGGCGTCCGCCAGGAGCTGATCGAGGACGTGCGGACTCACATCGCGGAGGCCCGCAGCCGTGAGTCAGACGAGACCGACGCGTCGGTCCTCAACATCCTCGACCGCCTTGGTGAGCCGGCCGTGGTCGTCGCTGATACGCGGGAGCGGCTTGGCTTGCGCACGTCCACGCCCTACCGGCCCGGCTTGCTTGAAGTCGCCGCGGTGATCCTCGTGCCGTTCTTCTGGCCAATCGGGGTGATTCTGCTGTGGATGTCACCCGCGTGGCACTGGCGGGGGGTCATCTTCGCGACGGCCCAGTCCGGCGGCAGCTGCGTGACGGTGATCGAGGGAACCGGTCAGGCGATCCAAAACGGCTGCCCGGCGCCCGCTGGCCCATCAGTGCTGGCGACGGCCCTGTCGATCGTTGCCGCGATCCTGATCTATACGCTGCCGTTGATCACCGCGGGCTACCTCGCCCTGCGACTACGATGGGGCCGCCGAACGCAACTCGCCCTGGGCTAGTTGTTGGCGCCCTGCGACTTACCAGACTGGCTGTTGCCTTGCGACGATCCGCCCTGGGGGGAGCCGTTCGACTTCGTCGACCCGGACTGTGAGAGCTGGCGATCGAGCTCGGCCTGCGCCGCGGCCACCAGCTTGTCCATCGCCGCGATCGTGCTCGACGACGCGGGCCGGCTGGTCGTCAGCGCAGCCCGTTCGATGGCGAGGAGCGCCGCTTCCTCATCGGAGATGAACTGGTTGAAGGCGGGATGCGCGCTGCCTTTCAGCTGCGAGGCCTGCTGGCGCAGGTGCGCGAGGGCCACACGGTCACGCTGGTAGGCGCCCCGGATGGCGGCGGCCGGATCGATGGTGCTGGTGGCCGTTTCGCTGAGACGGCTGGCTGCCGTTTGGATAGCGGTGGGGAGTGAGCTCGCGGCCGGAAGCGCGATTGGCGACAGCGGGCGCTGCGGCGCCTGGGCTGCATGGGCGGCGATGCCGCTCGTCAGGGCGAGCGCAATCACGATGCCGAGCAGCTTGTTCGTCATGCTGATGACCATCTCTATCGCCTCGGCCACAGCCTAGCCCGGTTCAGGCGCGGTGGCATTGCGCCGAACCTTACGTCACCGGTTGCCGTCGTGTCGTCGCGTGCCATCAACCCTCGCGCACAATCAAGTCACAGCGCCATACGGTCGCATACGTAGTTCTCTACGCTGGGCTACGGATCGAGGGTCAGCCGATCCGTGGCTCCCAGGGATCGGTGCTGAGGACGATCGTGACCGGACCATCGTTGACGAGCTGCACCGCCATCTGGGCGCCGAACGAGCCGGTCTCGACCTGCAACCCGCTGTCCCGCAAGCGGGCGATGAAGCGCTCGAGCAGCGGCTGACTGTGTTCCGGCCGGGCTGCGTGCAAGAAGCTCGGCCGGTTCTGCCCCCGCGCATCGGCGAAGAGCGTGAATTGCGAGATCACCAGGAAGGCCGCCTTCACCTGCGTTGCGCTGAGATTGAACTTGCCCGCCTCGTCGCTGAAGACACGCAGCTTGAGGATCTTATCGGCGAGGTAGTCGGCGTCGCGCTCCTGGTCGCTGTCGGCCACTCCGACCAGCAGGCAGTACCCCGGGCCGATCACACTCTCCCCGCCGTCCCACCGGACCGAGGCCTCGGTGACCCGCTGCAGCACGGTGCGCATCAGGGCGGCGGGTTCCAGCCGGTGAGGTGGGCATCGGTGCGCTGGGTCAGCCAGCTCTCGATGTCCTGAAACACCGTCTCCTGCTCCAGCTCGTTGAAGATCTCGTGGTAGAGACCCGGATAGATACAGAAGGCCCGCTCCGGCGCCGTCGTGCGGGCGAAGAACCGCTGGCTGCCGATCGGATCGACGATCTGGTCGTCGCGGCCGTGCAGCAGAAGAAACGGCACGCGCAGCTCGCCGGCTCGAGCGATGAACTCTTCGCCGCGGGCAATGGTGTCCCCGTACAGACCACCGGTGATGCGGTCGTGGACCAGGGGGTCGGTGGAATATCGGCGAGCCACCTCCGGGTCATGGCTCAACAGCGCGGGGTCGACCTCGTTGGAAACGGCGAGGCGCGGTGCGACCCGGGGCAGGATTCTTGTCAGTGGACGCTTCCAGGCTGGTACCTTGACCTTGGGGATGAGCAAGGGGGCCGACAGCACGGCTTTGTCGATATGGTCCGGGTGCTTCAGCCCGTAGGCGATCCCCAACAGCCCGCCGAACGAATGCCCGATCAACACCACCGGGCCACCGCTCTCGGAGCGGGCGCGGGCCACGACGATGTCGATGTCATCGAGCAGCGCGTCGAGGCTCGGCGCGTGACCTCGTGGGCCGCCACTGCGACCGTGGCCCCGGTGGTCCATGGCATAGACGGTGGCGCCCAACGGGGTCGGCCGCCGTGCTCGCCCAATCCGTGCACCAGGACGAGCGTCCACCGGTGCGGCTCCGTCTCTGCCTGCCAGCGGCGAAGGTAAAGGTCAAGCCCATCGGTCGTCTTGAGTGTGGCGATCGACTCCGTCACGGGTTGAGCCGGCGGAAGCCTCGATAGATGCGCATCGCCTCGGCCTCGGCCTCGAGGAAGGAGGGCGCGAAGTCGCGGATCCCCTTGAGGCTGAAGCCCCACATTCCCGGCTTGTCCCGCCGGAAGTACGAATTGGGGCGATAAGTCGGTGGATAGAACGTGATCGGCTCACCTTCCATCTTCTTGATCACCGGCCGAGCGGCGAGCACGTCTTCGATCGGCATCCCCGACGGCAGACGCCCCTGGCGGATGTCGAGCTGGCGAAGCTTGGCGATCGGGTTTTCTTCGTCTTTCAAGATCGCCCTCGTGTGCAAGCGTTGGGAGACGTCGTTCAGGAAATAGAGCGTCGCGATGGCGTCCGTCTCATCGCCAAGCAGGCGCAGGAAGCCGGCGGCGGAAAGGGCGGCGCCTTCCTCGTTCCGCGCGTGCCGGAAGTACTCCATGGCGAACAGGTCGGTGGCGTTCTCGGTGGCCAGCCAGAAGGCATCACCCCGCCAGGCGCGACTGCGGGAGAAGGCGCGGGCGTCTCTCTCCAGCTCGGCCAGCCGAGCAGGGGCGACGTCGTATAGCCGGTAGAAAAGCACTCGGCGCATGGTATGAAGGCAGGCGATTAAGACGCCGCCGCGGCGGCAGCGGGTTTCATTCTAAGAAGTCGCACGCTATGTGGCGGGAGGGTGAGCCGAAGCGTGTCGGCCTTGACGCCGAGGGCACGCCCACCCCGCCGCGGCGACCACAGATCGGCGACCGAGAAGCTTCCCCCGGCGCCGGTCGCCTCGGCGAAGTTCAGGCGGTAAGGTCGCGTCGAGTCGCTCCAGTTGTAGACCGCGACGATCGTGCTGCCGTCCGGGTCGCGGCGGACCCAGAGCGGCGGCAGCTCCTGCGGAAAGGCGAACCAGTGGTCCTGGGCCTCCCGCTCGGGCGCGCTGAAAAGATGCACCGGCTCGGCCGCGGGTGTGCCGACGAGGCCGAGGACATTCGGGTTGCGGAGCAGCGCCAGCCGCTCCGCGGGCAGGGTCTCCAGGTCGTCGCTCAGCATGAAGATGCCGCCGGATAGCGCCGCGATCGTGATCATCACCCGCGCCTCGTCGGGGGAGAGCTGCGGCGCCGCGGCCATCACCACGTCGGCGTCGACGGCGAACAGGGCTCGGTCGAAGAAGAGCCGGGCCGCCTGGTTTCGGGCCATCGAAAGGATCAAGGGAAACCCGACCTGTGGGGCGCCGGCCTTGCCGTTCTCCATCTGCGGAGCGCCCACGTCGCCACCGGTGCGGGCGCCGTGCACGAGGCCCACAATCGGCATCAGTGGCGCGCCGCAGGCGAGCACGAAGGCCTTCTCCGGCTTCCCCGGCGGATTGATGGCATCGACGATCCGTTTCAGTCCGAACCGGAGCGCCTGGGTGCCGGTCACCTCGGGGTCGTGCCGCCCCGCCTCGTACGCCGCCCCGTAGAGGAAGTCCAGCTTGTAGTAGGTGAAGCCGTCCTTCCGCAGCCCCCGAAAGAGATCGTCGAGAAACCGTAGCGCATCGGGATGGGTCGGGTCGAGGATGTGGTAGGCGCGGCTGAGCCGGGGGTCGACCAGGGGCGTCCGATCACTCGCTTTGAGCAACCACTCCGGGTGCGCTTGCGCCAGCTGCGAGTCCGCCGCGACATGAAAGGGAGCCAGCCAGATCCCGACTTCCAGCCGGTGCCGGTGCACCCGGGAGGCGAGCGCGCGCAGGCCCCCCGCGAAGAACTCATTTGCGACCCAATCGCCCCAGCGTTGCCAGCGCGGCATCCAGCCGTCGTCGAGCTGGATCACCGGCCGGTACCCGTTGGCGGAGGTCTTCACTAGCTCCGGCAGCCGCTTCGCCACAAACGCGGCGTGCCGCGCGATGTCGGCTTCGGTCACCGCCAGACCCAGGTGATACCAGCTGCACCACCCGCGTGGGACGGTGGGGAAGCTGCGGGCGCCCGCCGCGTGGCCGGCTGCCGCCAGCGCCTTGTGCAGGGTGGCGGTGCCATCGTCGCCGTAAAGAAGAAGGATGGGATCAGAGACCAGGCCGGTCTTCGGTGCCACCTCCAGCCGAAGCTCTTCAGGCAGGCCACTGCGTTGTTCGGGCTGCGAGAGCGGGGCACCGTGCTGCTCCGCCACGAAGGTCGGGATGTCGGTCGGCAGCGTGTCGCCCGCGTGCTCGTCGCGGTGATAGTGCCAGCGGAAGACAGTCGCGAATCGGCTGGCCCGCAGCACCTGGGTGACGAACATCGCCTGGCCGTCGGAGATCGCGGCCGTCCACCAGGAGGTGGCCGTCGGTTTTCGGTCGCCCTCCGTGATCGCCTCATCGAGTGGGTGGATGCCGGCGTAGTCCCACGACTGGTAGCCGTTGATGAGAACGCTCGCCCGCCAGGGCTCCTCGCCGACGTGCAAGGCCGCGCCTCCGCCTTCGATGACGAGCGGGCGCCAGCCGTTGAAGGTCAGCGGGACATCGCCGCTATTGTTGAGCTCGCACTCGATGACGACCCCGCCTTCGTGCGGGATCAGTCGGGCGGTCGCGAGTGCCGGGCCGGCCTGCCAGTGCAGTGCGGAGGCATCGGCATGGGCCAGCGGGGTGGCGGTGCTCTGGAACCACTCACCGTTCAGCTTCACCGCGCACGCGGCACGTCGAACCAATGTGCGGTCCCCGGCCAGTACGGAAAAAGTGCCGGCCTGCTGGTCGGCGAGCGGCTTTAAGTCCAGATCGCCGTCAGTCTAGCGTCAAATTCGGCGCCCGTTGCCGTCGGACCCGCCCAAACGGCTTCCTCCCCTCGAGCGCCTGGATGAAGAGGTAGATGTGGCGGGCCGCCTGCGTATCGAGGCCGCCCAGCCAGATCGGGTGCATCTTGAGCTTGGCCGCGAGTAAGTCGCGGACCTCCCGGGCCTCCTCATTGCGACGTTCGGTGAGGTCCTGCACCTCTTTTCCCCTTTGCGTGGCGTCCCCAGCCACGCGCGCCACGTCCGCCCCTAAGGTGACGGTAAGCGCAAATTCAGCCGCTACTGTACTGCCTGCCCCTGCAAAAATCAATGAGGGGCGATCCTTAATGGCCGCGCGACGCTACGATCAGTTCGTCCATCCAGGGTGGCACCATTACGTGCACGGGGACACGATTCGGTCCCGCCACCAGTAGAAAGTCACCACGCTCGGCCGTTTCCAGGTAGTTGACCTGCCGCTCGGTGAGGTTAAAGGCCTTCTGCAACTTGCTGGCTTCCGAATGCTTCTGTGAGCCGAGAAGAAGAATGCTCGGATTCGTTACAAGAACGGCTCCGTCTTTGGTTTCAAAAAAGTCGCCGGGATTCTGGCTCACCAGGATCAAGCTACCGCCATATTTCCGAATGCGGCGAGCCAAACGGATGAGAAAACGACGGATCGGCTCATGTTCTAGGAGCAGGCCCACCTCATCGATCAGTAAATGGCGGGGTCGCCGATCGCGACGGAGTGCCGTCCAGAGCCAGTTGGCAAGCAAAAGGCAAGCGGGAGGAACCAGCTCCTCGCTCAAGTCGCGGAGGTTGAACCCGACAATTGGAGCGCCCAGATCGACATTCGTCGGTGCGCTGAACAGCCGACCGAGGTCGCCTGTCACCCAGCGGCGCAGGATGGTGCTAACGCGCGAACCAGGTTGGGCGCTTTCCAGTTGGCGCCAAATATCTCCCAGCACGGGAGTGTGCTCCGTGTTTGAAATGACCGACCGTGTGATCGATTCGACATGTGCCCGCTCAACCTCATCCAGCCTTCCGCACATTAGGCCGATCAAGTCGAGCACATCGCTGAGCTGATCGGTTGGCTCTTCCGAATCGACCGTGAAGAGAAGGGGGTCAAGGGCGTTGATCGCATGGGAACCGGCTGCCAGGTGAAGGTAGGTCCCCCCCAACGCACGGACCATGCCGCCATACTCGGCCTCCGGGTCCAGGACGATCGCTCCGATCCCGCGTGTATGCCCACTGAGCACGACTGACGCGGCCGCATAACTCTTACCCGCACCAGAGTGCGCCAGCACAGCGATATTGGCGTTGCTGAAGCGTTCTGCATCGAAGGGGTCGAAGACGCAAAGGCCTCCCGTTTCCTTGTTGTAGCCCCAGTAATGGCCATCGGCATCCGCGAGATCCTCTTGGAGCCAGGGCAACATGGTGGTCAGTGCACTGCTATGCAAAATATGCTCGCGGCCGAGGAGGTCTGTGCCAAGCGGCCAGGAGGAAAGGAGTCCCTGACGCATTTCGAAATATGGCTGGACCGTCTGCAGCATCATTCGGCGACAGCTGCTGCGCAACGCTTCGGCCTGGATGCGTAATTCCGCCAGACTCGCCGCGCCGACCGTTATATAGAAGC
>VBGO01000267.1 GCA_005882525.1 Chloroflexota bacterium | reverse complement strand
TCGGCTCCATCACCGAGCGAACCGTCGGCATGTCCGCTAGGAACTGGCGAACGGTTCTGCGCAGCTCGTCGTGCTCCGCGGCGGCGGACAGGTTGGGACGGGTGCTCACCGCGCTCAACTCGGCCTCGGGAGCCCGAGCACGCGCTCGGCGATCATGTTCTTCAGCACCTCGTCGGAGCCCCCGCCCAGGCGGTAGCCCGGCGCGCCGAGAACCACCGACGTCCAGGCGTAAGTGCCCCACTCCCCGGTGTCGGCGATGAGCTTCGGCCCGAGCACGCCGGCGACGAAGCCGGCTAGCGCGGCCATGTTGGCCGACAGGGCGAGCTTGTTGAGGGCGATCTCCGGTCCGGGCGGCTGACCTGCGCGCGCGCGTTCGGCCATCACCTCCTGCGCGTACCGCGCGACGCGCAATTGGGTTATCAGCTCGCCAAAGTTGCGTCTCACCACGGGGTCGTGTGCGTTGCCCGCATGGCGCACCAGCTCCATCAGCCTTTCGGTCGACAGGATTCCCGCGCCTCCGAATGAGCTGTGGCCCATCGCGCTGCGTTCGTGCGAGAGCGTCGTCAGAGCGACGCGCCAGCCCTCCCCTACCGCGTCCAATCGCGCGTCCCCCGGCACACGCGCGCCGTCAAGGAACACCTCGTTGAAGGCGGCGCCGCCGGTCATCTGGCGCAGTGGGCGGACCATCACGCCCGGCGCATGCATGTCGACGAGGAAGGCGGTGAGGTTGTGGTGGCGCGGCCCGGGCGAAGTCTGGCAGATGATCTCGCCGATGTCGGCGAGGTGCGCTCCGGATGTCCACACCTTCTGGCCGGTGATGAGCCAGTCATCGCCGTCGGGGGTCGCCTTCGACTCGATGGATGCGAGGTCCGAGCCCGCCCCGGGTTCGCTGAACAGCTGGCAGGCGATGAGGTCGCCGCGGTAGAGGGCCGGCAGGTACCGGCGCTTCTGTCCCTCGTCGGCGTGGCGCAGGATGGTGGGCGCGATCATGCCCAGGCTCACGGTCAGCGCTGCGTCGCCCGGCACTTCGAACTTACGGGTCAGGCGGTTGAAGGCAGCCTCGTAGCTCTTGGGCAGCCCCGCGCCGCCGTACTCCTTCGGGCCCGAGATCCACGCGTACCCTGCATCCCACAGCGCCGCCCGCCAGGCGCGGATGCGTGGCAGGGCGTCGGCCTCCTCCACCGGGTCCGGCTCCTGGAAGACGCGGACCTCGTCGCTGCCCTCGCCCCACCGAAACCTGCCGCGCTCCTCTGTCGCGAGGCGCGAGTAGCCGGCTTCCAGCCAGGCTTCCGCAGCCGCCAGGAATTCTGTGAGCTCAGGCATTGGCCTTTCGCGCGCGGCGCGCCGCAGGCGATGGGGATCCGTCCCGCATGGGGAGCGCGACGATGGCGCTGCCCGGCATGACCGTCTCGCCGCGCTGGTTGCGCGCGGCGGTGCGGACGTGGACGACGTGCTCGCCGTCGGCGTCGACGGTCTTGTCCGTGATCTCGCCGGTGAGCTCGATGACGTCCGAGACGTAGACGAACTTCCGGTACTGCGCCGAGCACGACTTGACCCAGCCGTCGTCACCGGACCAGCTCGTGAGGTGCTGCACCTGCCAGCACTGGCGCTGAAACCCGACGTCGTACATGTACTCGGCGCTCATCGCGTTCGCGGCCTGGATGTTGTAGTGGACCGAGTAGATCGGCTCGAGGGCAGACGTGACGGGGTCACGGAAGGCCCACGCTGCATGCGCTCTGTAGTCGTGCAGTGCGGCGGCGTGAGCCTTCAGCCGCGGAATGGGGGTGCCGCCGCCGGCGACGAAGGCGATCTCGTCGGTCAGCCCGATGGGGCCCTTGGTGAGGACGTCCAGCTTGTCGCCGACTTCGACGTCCTCCCAGTAGCGCGGCTCGGCGCCGCGCGGGCTTTCGGCCAGGACTCGGGCCTCGATGTCGGCGACCTCGGCCGCCGTCCAGCGGTGTGGAAGCTTGGGCCTCGAGCCGTTCGCGGCCGTTCGCCGCGTCGCAGCCGGTCCGCGTTCGAAGTTGATGACGTGCCAGCGAATCCGAGCGATCCGCTCTCCGAGCTGGTTGGTGTACGTGTTCGTGAAGTGGTCGGTGACGGTGCGGCCGGCAAAGGTGCTCGGTGAAGGTCCGTCGAAGCCGTCGTAGACACAGGCAGCATTGACCTCGTCGGCCCAGTAGACCGGCCGGTCGAATGTCAGCTCCGACTCCGAGTGGAACGAGCCGAGCCCGGGCCAGCCGAACTGGATGCCCGAGAAGCAGCCGATGACAAAAGAGGGCGGCGCCACGGGCGCCCCGAACGGCGAGCTCTTGCCGTACGCCGCGTCGGTCCACAGCGGGTTGATGTCGCCGACGCCGCCGGCGAACTTGGCCACCGCGACGCGCGAGGCGTAGTCGTTGTTGACAGAGTGGTCGATGCGGAGCTGCACGCCGATCTTGGCGCGCATGGACGCGAGCATCGCGTCGTCGATCTCGGCCTGGGGCATCAGAGCACCGGTGTCGGTCGTCATGCAAATACTCTAGCACACGATTGTTGATGACTAGAGTATTATTTTGGAGGTGAGCCGAGCCGCCTTCGAGTGGGGCACCCAGGTCGCCCGCTCGGACGGGCCGATCCCGTTCCTTCAGTATTCCCCCCGGCGCCGCCACGTCGCCGAGCTCATGCTCGACGCCAAGCGCTGGCGCGCGCGCGTCCATCTAGTACAGGGCGGCCGGCGCCTGACGTTCGGCGAGGTATTCACAGCGGCCGAGCGGGTTGCCGGACGGTTGACCGGGGCTGGCCTGAAGCCTGGCGACCGGCTGCTCCTCCTCGCCCCCAACTCGCCGGAGTGGGTGATCGGTTTCTGGGCGGGCGTCCGGGCTGGGGCGGTCGTGACGCTCGGCAACGGGTGGTGGAACCGCGGCGAGGCCGACCATGCGGCCGCGCTTGTCGAGCCATCGGTCGTCGTCGCCGATGAGAAGCGGCGCGAACTGTTGCCAGCGATGCCCGTCGGCGCTGCCCGCGCCGCAAGGCGGCGCCGACGAGAACGACCCGGCCGTCATCGTCTTCACCGCCGGCACGACCGGCGATCCCAAGGCCGCCGTCCTCGCCAACCGCTCGGTGATCGCGAACCTGCACAGCCTGCTGCTCGTCTCGGGGCGGCTGCCGCAGCAGCTCGATGCATCGAAGCCCGGGGCCGTGATCCTGCAGAGCGGGCCGCTGTTCCACATCGGCGGGATCCAGGCGCTGATGCTGGCAATGCTGTGCGGCCACACGGTCGTGTTCCTGGAGGGTCGCTTCGACGCAGGCCAGGTGCTGGACGTGATCGAGCGCGAGCGCGTGACCGTATGGGGCGCCGTCCCGACGATGGCCTCGCGGGTGCTCGAGCACCCCTCACTCGCCTCTAGGGACCTGAGCGCCGTCCGGTCCATCTCGCTCGGCGGTGCGGCCGTCCAGCCCGAGCTGACGGCCCGGCTCCGGGCCGCGTTTCCTAACACCAAACGCGGGCTCTCCACCATCTACGGCATGACCGAGACCGGAGGTACCGTGGCTTCGGCGTCGGGGGAGCTGATGGCCGCCAATCCGCGCACGTCCGGCAGGCCGACGCCAGTCAGCGAGATTCGGATCGACCCGTCGGGCGAGATCCTGGTCCGGACGCCGGGGCAGATGCTCGGCTACTGGGGTCAGCCTGACAGCGGCGTCATCGACGCCGAGGGCTGGGTGCACACCGGCGACCTCGGCCGCATCGAGGACGGGCTGCTGTACGTGACCGGTCGCTCGAAGGACATCATCATCCGCGGCGGCGAGAACATCGCCAGCGCGCACGTCGAGTCGGCGCTCCTGCGCCATCCGGCCGTGCGCAACGTCGCTGTGGTGGCGCGAGCCGACGCGGACCTCGGCGAGCGGGTTGCGGCTGCCGTCCAGCTCGACCCGAGCGCATCGGTGTCGATCGAGGAGCTGACGGAGTTCGCGAGGGCGCAACTGCCCAACCACGAGGTGCCGACCGATTGGTGGCTTGTCGGCCACGAGCTGCCCATGACCGACGCGGGCAAGGTCGACAAGCGGAAGCTCAGCGCGAGCTGGCCGCAGGCGCCGACGTAGCAGCCATCGCGATGAGGCGGCGCCGCACCTCCGCAGCGAGCTCGACCGCCCCGTCGCGCGACTTGGCCACCACGATCATCGCGAAGTCGGTGCACCCCGCCTCCACGTAGGCGGCCAGAGCCTCGGCCACAACCGCCGGTGTACCCGCGCAGGTGATATGACGGAAATCCTCATAGGGCAGCGAGTAGAGCTGCTCGAGCGCGGTCGCGAGGAGGCGTCGGGCGCGCGGTGCGTCGCCGTCCAGGCCTCACCAGACGCTGAGGGTCGGCGAGCGCGAAAGCCGGCGTCCGGCGGCGGCCGCCATCTCCTCTATCTGCTTCACGGAGTCGCGGAAGCGTCTCGGCGAGACGAACATGGGCAGCCAGCCGTCGCCGCGCAGCGCGGCTCGG
>VBGO01000266.1 GCA_005882525.1 Chloroflexota bacterium | reverse complement strand
GCATTGAACGGCAGGGCGATTGTCTGGTTTGGTGCCCCAGTCACAGTGATCGGCTGGCCGCCGTTGACCGAACTGATCGATAGGCTGGCGAGCTCGGAGCTCCCGCTGACCGATGGGTTGCTACCTCTGCACTGGGCGGCGGCTCTCGACATCAAGAAGTCGGCCATGATCGTGGTACCCGCGACCGTCAGGCTGAGACTCGCGACCGAGGCCTCGGAACGGCTGGCGCTGCCGTGGCCGACCGTCGTGGCATGAGCCACTTCGGCTCCATTGAACGATCCCGCACTGCCCAGCGAGATTGGCGGGACGGTGAGGAGCGAGGCCTCCTGCGCGCCACCGGTGGACGGCAGGTCGCCGGTGTCGGCGATTCGGGGCAGTTGGGTGCCCAGCACCGACGCTTGCACGACGTAGGCTCGACCGCTGTAGGTCGGACTCGATGCGTCGGCACTGCCCACCGCGGGCCATGCGAGCAGCGGGACAGCGAGAAGGGTGGCGACAGCCAGCCGCAGTGGCCACAGCCGGCGCGCGTTGGGAGGCCGTGGGAAGCGAAAAAGGCGTGCTTGCATCACTCTTACCTCGGAAAAAAATTCCGACCTCGGGTCGGGGTTTTAGTTAGCGATCGCGCGCGGATTCGCTGCGGTCGGATCGGAATCAGTAGCAGTAGTCAGCTCGGTCTACCTCCCATATCAGCCTCCTACTATCAGCATTGCGGTCGCGCTGATGGTAAGAGGTGCTGCGTGGGATTCGGAAGTCATCGAAACTGGGGTCAATGAATTCATCCATTTAACTTCAGCGTGAGCCACGCGGCGACCGCTTCAGTTCGGTTGCGCAACCCATAGTCGCGAAAAACTCGGTCGATGTGAGTGCGAACTGTGGGATAAGAGATCCCGATCTTTCGCGCGATCTCCTTGTCCGAGAACCCGTCGGCCATCAAGGAGAGAATCTGCGATTGGCGCGGCGAGAAATGCATGCGCCGCACTGATACAAGATCCTGCACTGACCCCGACACGTCTTTTCGAGCATCGCGACTTCAGCCAGGCGATGTCAAGCAATGCGGCACTTTCACTCCGCGCGAGGTTCGAATGCAACGCACAGCATCGCATCCCTGCGCGTATCGCGCAGATCACCCACGGAAAGTGGCGAGCGAAACAAGTAGATGCGACGCGATCGATGTGGAGAGAAGCGGCACGAACCTCGTGGTCGCGCCGCCTTTGTCCTTACCTCCGGTCGCCGCCTCGCTGACCGGCCCGGTCGAAATCGCGACGCGGGCCACGGTCGCCGCCCGGACGATAGCCGCCACCCCCGCTGCCCTCGCGGCGCGGGCCCCGATCCCGCTCGGTCACGACCCAGTCGCCGTTGGTGATGCCCTTGGCTTCCTGGAGCACGGCCTTGCGTGAGAGGTTGACGCGACCCTGGCGATCGACCTCGGTCACCTTGACGTCGATCTCGTCCCCGACGTTGACGGCGTCCTCGACCCGTTCTATCCGCTCCTCAGCCAGCTGGCTGATATGGACGAGGCCGTCCTGGTTGGGCATGATCTGGACGAAGGCACCGAAGGGCATGATGCGGACCACCTTGCCCCGATAGTTCTTCCCGACTTCGACCTCGCCGGTCAGGTCGCGAATCAACTGTTCGGCCTTGGCGGCGGACTCGCCGTTGACCGAGCCGATCACCACCCGGCCGTCGTCCTCGATGTCAATGCTGGTGACGCCAGAGTCCTCGATGATCTTGCGGATCATCTTGCCTCCGGGGCCAATCACTTCACGGATCTTGTCGGGGTGGATCTGGACGGTGAGCATCCGGGGCGCGTATTGCGACATGGCGGCCCGCGGCTGGCTCAAGGTCGCATCCATCTTGTCCATGATGAAGAAGCGACCCTCTTTGGCCTGCTGGATAGCGCCAGCCATGGTGTCGATGCTGATCCCCTTGATCTTCATGTCCATCTGCATGGCCGTGACCCCAGTCCGCGTCCCTGCGACCTTGAAGTCCATGTCGCCCAGCGCATCCTCGACGCCCTGGATGTCGCTCAGGACGGCCACCTTGCCGTCACCGGTGATCAGGCCCATCGCGATCCCGGCCACCTGCCCCTTGATCGGGACGCCGGCGTCCATCATCGCCAGGCTCGAGCCGCAGACGCTTGCCATCGAGGTGGAGCCGTTCGACGAGAGGATCTCCGTCACGATCCGGATGGTGTAGGGAAACTCTTCTTCGGTGGGCACCACCGGCAAGAGCGCCCGCTCGGCGAGTGCCCCGTGGCCGATCTCGCGCCGGCCGGGCGACCGCAGCGGCCGCGCCTCGCCCACGCTGAAGGGCGGGAAGTTGTAGTGATGCATGAAGCTCTTGAACTCTTCGAGGCCGAGCCCGTCGAGCTTCTGCTTGTCGCCGATCGAACCGAGCGTCACGATGCTCAGCGCCTGGGTCTGGCCGCGGGTAAAGAGGGCGGACCCGTGGGTGCGGGGCAGCACCCCGACTTCGCAGCTGATGGCCCGGATCTCGGTTGTCTTCCGACCGTCGGGCCGCATCCCCTCATCGAGGATCTTGCCGCGCACCCGCTGCTTGACCTTGGCCTCGAAACTCTTGGCGAGGTAGGGCAGCCGGTCGACAAATTGCGGACCCAGCTCGGCGATGGTTTCCTTGCGGAGGTCGTCCAGTGCCGACTCCCGGAGGGTCTTGTTGGGGTTGAAGAGCGCCTGGTCGAGCCGTTGCGCCAGGAACTGGTCCACGGCCTGGTCGACCTCCGGATCCTTGGGGCTCTCCGGGACGTCGATTTTTGGCTTCCCGACTTGGCGGGCGAAGGCATCCTGCATGTCGCAGATCCGGACGATCTCGCGATGCGCGATTCGGAGTGCCTCCACGATCCGCTCCTCGGCGACTTCCTTGGCGCCGGCTTCGACCATGATGATGGCCTCACGCGTTCCGGCGACCACCAGGTCGAGCTTGCTCTCGTCCATCTTGTTGACGGGCGGGTTCACGACGAGTTGATCGTCGATGATCCCCATCCGGACGGCAGCGATCGGCCCCTGGAAGGGGATCGGCGAGATCGACAGCGCCGTCGAGGCGCCGATGATGGCCATGATGGCCGGGTCGGCCTCCTGGTCAACCGAGAGGACGGTGGCGACCACCTGGACGTCGTTACGGAAATCCTTGGGGAAGAGCGGCCGGATCGGCCGGTCGATCAAGCGGCTGTTCAGGATCGCCTGCTCGCTGGGGCGGCCCTCCCGCCGGATGAATCCACCGGGGATCTTGCCGGCGGCGTAGAGCTTCTCTTCGTAGTCGCAGGTGAGTGGGAAGAAGTCGATCCCTTCCCGCGGGGTTGTTGCCATCACGGCGGTCACGAGCAGCATGGTGTCCCCCATGCGTACGGTGACGGCACCGGATGCTTGCTGGGCCACCCGACCGGTTTCAATCGTCAGGGTGCGCCCACCGAGTTCGAGTTGTGTCTGATTCACGATTCCTCCTGGGCCGCGTTGGAGCGCGGCACGAAAAAAGTATTGGCAGTCGGCCCAGGCGGATCCTGTCAGGCGGGTTAGGGGTTGGGGTTCGAAGAAGGGGAACCCTTTCTCCGCACACCAATCTCTAACCCTGCGCGAGGCGGCCCGCCCGGGCAATTGGCTATGGCTTTAGGCCATCACCTCCGGAGCCCGAGCTTGGCGATGATCGCCCGGTAGCGCTCGATGTCCGTGCGCTGGAGGTAGTTCAGGAGGCGCCGGCGCTTCCCGACCAGCTGAAGCAGGCCGCGCCGCGAATTGTGATCGTGGGCGTGCGCTTTCAGGTGGTCGGTGAGGTGATTGATCCGTTCGCTGAAGATCGCGATTTGGACTTCCGGTGATCCGGTGTCCGTCTGATGCAGGCGATTGCTATCGATCACGCCGGTCTTGGTCGATGTTGCCAGTCGGTGTACCTCCTTGATCGCTCGCCCAGGTGCCGTTGGCTAGTCGGACACTCGCGCTGAGTCACCGGAGAGTATACCCGAAGGCCGCCAATCGATAACCT
>VBGO01000265.1 GCA_005882525.1 Chloroflexota bacterium | reverse complement strand
GGGTCAGCTCACGGACCTCGACGGTTGTGCGGGAGCTGCGCACTTCGACGCTGCGCCCGGCTCGGGTGGCCTCGATCGTGTACTCGCGAGCGGCAC
Source organism: Chloroflexota bacterium (assembly GCA_005882525.1). Lineage (GTDB taxonomy): Bacteria > Chloroflexota > Dormibacteria > CF-121 > CF-121 > CF-13. The sequence continues at coordinate 3,829 of VBGO01000265.1, read as the reverse complement.
CGCCGCCGGCGTCCACAAGGACCTCGACGAAATCTCCTTTTGCCATGCGTCTTTTATCCCCTTGGGTTCAAGGAGTCGATGCAACACCCATCCCTAAGGAGGCTGTTGCATGCGATTACTGGAACGGACGAAACAGCAGCTGTTCTGGACTCAAATCAGAGCTGGCCTGGCTTTCTCCCCAGCGGCGGCGGCAGCCGGCGTCCCGAGGCGCACGGCGGCGGGCTGGTTCGTGCAGGCTGGCGGCATCATGACACCCAACGTCCCAGCACAGTCGAGACAGCGCTACTTGTCACTCGAGGAACGAGAGGACATCCACGCCGGGATTGAGCGTGAGGAGAGCATTCGGGCAATCGCCAGGCGGCTAAGCCGGGCGCCCTCGACGGTTCTCCGAGAGCTGCGCCGGAACATGAGAGACCAGAGGTATCGAACGCGCAGCACGCTAAGACAACGCAGGCGCGGTCGGCAGCGGACCCAGCCTTGGGAATACCGGCCGAGCTCAGCTCATGAGCGTGCCAAGCGGAGAGCGTCGCGGCCCAAGGTTGCGAAGCTGGCGGTCAACTCGGAGTTGCGCGAGCTGGTGCAGTTCAAACTGAAGGAGAAGTTGAGTCCAGAGCAGATCTCGGCTGAGCTGCGCGAGGAGTTTCCGGGTCAGCCAGAGATGTGGGTGTCACAGGAAGCCATCTACCAGGCGATCTATGTTCAAGGCCGAGGCGCGCTGCGCCGGGAGTTGGCAGTCTGCCTTCGCACCGGGCGAGCCCTGCGAAAGCCCAGGCGCAAGGTCGCCGAGCGACGAGGCAGGATTCCCAACATGGTGATGATCAGTGAGCGTCCACCCGAAGTTGAAGACCGAGCCGTCCCCGGCCACTGGGAAGGCGACCTGCTGACGGGCAAGAACAAGAAGTCAGCGATTGGCACGCTGGTCGAACGCTCGAGCCGGTACGTCATCCTTCTGCACTTGCCCAACGGGCATGGGGCCGAAGAGGTTGAGAAAGCTATTACCGCTGCGGCTCAACAACTCCCGGAGTCCCTGCGCCGGTCGCTCACCTGGGACCAGGGCCACGAAATGGCCAATCACCTGCAGCTGAAAATTGCGACTGGGCTCGAGGTCTACTTCTGCGACCCTCACAGCCCATGGCAGCGCGGATCTAATGAGAACACCAATGGTCTGCTCCGCCAGTACTTCCCCAAGGGCCAAGACCTCAGCCGATACGGGCCCAACTACCTAGCCTTCGTCTCAGCTCAGATGAACCGCCGCCCTCGCAAAACTCTGGGCTGGCTCCGGCCCAGTCAAGCCTTGCAGCGTCTACTCTCTGACGCGTCCCAGTCGGCCAATGTTGCCTCGACCGATTGAATCCGCCACTTACATTTGGTCGGGGGCCCGGGATTTGAACCCGGGGCCTCACGGTCCCGAACTCTGAGATCTCCCGTCCAGACAACGCTGAAACGATCTATTTCGGTTCGAAATTTCAGAGTATTGGCTGTCGGTCATCCAGATTTGAGCCATTCTTCGGAACGATTACTACAGAAACTGCTACAGGGACCGGTGCTTACCGTCGCAGCAAGCTCGGGCTCGTCTTCTCGGCTGCGGGCGCCGCTAGGGTGTCGTTCGGGCGCCGTGTCGCGGAGCTTCAAAAGGGCCCTCTGTACGCCGTGCACTGAGGTGCTGCTAGAGCTGCACGCAACGGGCCCAGATCGCGGGCTGGGTGGCGGCGTCGAGCAGATCAGGTGTTGCCGAAATCTGACTAGGGATTCGGACAGCGGCGTCGGCGGCTTTTCTAATCCGCTAGGCGAGAATCGGCAATTCCACCGATTGCGTGACCTGTGGAGGTATCTAGCATCATCGCCATGCAGCCTGCGAATCGGTCGGTTCAACGCCTGGCTAGGATCGCTGGCGCCCTCTACCTCGTGAACATATTGGCCGGTGCCTTCGCGATCGGATATGTCTCCTCGGGCGCACCGACCATCCATGCCAACGAAACGCTGTTCCGGGCCGGTATCGCCGCGCACTTGATCGTGACCCTGACCAACCCAGCACTCACCCTGATCTTCTACGAGCTCTTCAAGATCGTGAACCGGAGGCTGGCTCTCATGGCCGCGTTCTTCTCGCTTGTTGCGACAGGGATCGAGGGCGCCAGCCTCTTCGTGCAGGTCGAGCGCCCGGTCGTGCCTGCCTATGACGTATACGCGGCGTTCTTCGGCTTCGACCTGATGACGACGGGGTACCTGGTCTACAGGTCGAACTTCCTGCCACGAGCGATCGGCGTCCTTTTGGCGGTCGACGGCGTTAGCTACGTCCTCTACAGCTTCGTCGACATCCTCGGCCCCGGTTTTGCGGGCCATCTCGTGCCCTGGATCCAGCTGCCAATTCTGGCCGGCGAAGGATCCCTCACCGTCTGGCTGCTCGTTGCAGGAGTCAACGCAGCGCGGTGGACCGAACGAGCCCGCATCTCGTCGACATTACTCGCGCCGGTTGCCTCATTGTGAGCGCGACCGGCGGATCGCTCGGCATCAAGTAGCGCATGGAGGGAGAGCGGAAACTCATGCCCAGGCGGCTGTCGATACAGACATACGCGCGGATCGGTGGAGTGCTATTCCTGGTATCGCTCGTGGCCGGTGGATTCGGTGAGGGCTTCGCGCCAGCCCAACTCATTGCCACAGGCGATGCCGCAGCCACGGCGCGACACATCCTCAATTCCGATGCGCTGTTCCGAGTCGGCTTCGCCTGCTATCTGGTTGACGCTTTGTGTGACGTCGCGCTAACGGTGGTCTTCTACCTACTGCTCCGACCGGTCAGTCTAATCGTCACTTTGGGCATTGTTCTGTTTCGGCTCATGGCCACGGCAACATTTGCGTTTGGGGAGCTGTTCTAGTTCGCTCCGTCGCTGATCGTTGGCAACGACACATATCTGAAGAGTTTTTCGCCTGACCAGTTGAACACGCTGACGCTACTGTCCCTGAACCTTTACGGAGTCGTGGAGTGATCTCGCTTGTGTTTTATGGAGTGGCTTCAATCGGCATCGGTTGTCTGATCTTTGGGTCGGGTTACTTCCCTCGAATCCTGGGCGTACTGTGGGCCATCGGTGGGGCCGGCTTTGTGCTTCGCACCTTCGCCGACGTCCTCGTTCCGAACATTCCGACAGTGATACTTCAAGCGCCGCAGATCTTGGCGATTCTCATACTCGCCATCTGGCTACTTGCAAAGGGCGTCAATGCGGCCACGTGGGAGGCAAGAGCACAAGCCAAGGCAGCCGCCTTGCTCAGTTAGCGAATTTGGACACATGAGCCCATGAGGAAAGGTGCATAACGGCCGCTCCGCCCTGCATGTCATCGGATGGTTCATCCTGTCTATTCACGAGTCTGCGCGAGAACAGTGGTCACCATGAAGTCGTTGAATGGGCCGGCTTGTCGTTAGACGGGTCATGGCCTGAGTGCTCGAAGCACAACAGTTGCTTCGAGGGCGCGCTCAGCTTGTATGAACAGTCTGGGTTCGTCGAGAGTCGCGAGCCTGGGTTTTCCGACCGGTGCCTCACGGTCCTGCCGAACAGCAACAAATGAGGCACTTACATGAGCCTCCGTTTTAGCGTCGCACAAGTTCAGATCGGCTGACGGCAGCCGCCATGCTGGGCTGCCGTCGGACGAGCTCGTGGAAGATCGGTTATCCGGCGCCTCCACAAAACACGCGACATCGGCGATTTTGAACTTGATTTTGGTCGGGGGCCCGGGATTTGAACCCGGGGCCTCACGGTCCCGAACCGGCGTGGTGTCGTGTCCTTCTGCATCCCGGCGGCTCCTCCAGTGTCCTCCTGTACTTGATTCGCCGCTCCATCGT
>VBGO01000264.1 GCA_005882525.1 Chloroflexota bacterium | reverse complement strand
AGCCCATCAACGTTAGTCGCCAGGACGTGCACCGAGGTGCCCAGAGCCTTCCAGCTTGTCAGTGTCACCGTCATCACGATCCGCCGCTGGTCACGGTGCCGCTCCCGCTACTGCCCGTGGTCGGAGCTGCCGTCGCCGCGGGCACGCTGCTGGTCGTCGAGCTCGAGGCGCTCGAGGACGTCGCGCTGGAGTCGGTCGTCGTCGTGTTCAGCGCGGTGCTCGACGACGTGGACTTGCCGGCGTACGACGCCGCGGCGGCGTAACTGACGCCGACGACGGCGACCAGCGCACCGGCCGTTGCTCCGAACGTCAGGCGCCGTAGGCGCTCCAGTCCTCGGTCTCGTTGGGTCGGTGTTAATGCGTTCATAAGGACATGGTGACCGGGGACACCTTGCAAAACCGTGACGCGGCCGGAGTGGGTGGGAGCTAGGCGTCGAGCCGAGCTAGCGGCGGTGTCTCCGAAGATACGGTGCGCGTGGCTGACGCGCGGGCGAGGAGCCGCGGCCACGTCACCGCCATGCTGGCCCCGCCGGCAGCGGAGCCGCCAACCTCCCAGCGGCCGTTGGTAGCCTGGACCACGGCGTCGGCGATCGCCAGCCCGAGCCCGGCACCACCCGGCTGCTCGGTGGCCCGGCGGAACCGATCGAAGATCTGCCCACGTTGGTCGGCGGGAATGCCCGGTCCCGAGTCGTCGACGACCAGCTTGATGCGGTTGCCGTCGACCGCGACCCGCACGTCGATCGAGCCCTGCTCCGGCGTGTACTTGCAGGCGTTGTCGAGAAGGACGCCGACCAGATGGTCGAGCCATTCCGGCGAGGCGGCGATCACGTGGGAGTCGCCGCTCACCCGGACATTCAGCTGCTGGTGACGGGCTTCGGCGACGGCCGCGAACCGGTCCACCGCCTGCTGGGCCAGGACGCCGACGTCGACCGGCTCCGCCTTGCCCGACCGCGGCAACGCCTCGAAGCGGGCGAGCCAGAGCAGCTCGTCGACGAGGTGACGCATTCGCAGGCTCTCCTCGTTGACCCGCGTAAACGCGCCCTGATACCAGCCGGCATCTCGATCCTGCGCCAGGGCCAGCGAGGTCTGGGCCTGGATGACCGCCAGCGGCGTGCGCAGCTCGTGCGAGGCATTGGCGGTGAAGTCCATCTGCCGCTGCCGCGCCTGCTCGATCGGCGAGGCCACGCGGCGGCCGATGGCGAGGGCGCCCAGGAAAACGACGATCAAGAGGACGGGTCCAAGCAGCAGTTCAGCCTGAATCAGGTTGCCGCGCGCCTGGTAGACGCTGTTCATCGACTGGCCGACGACGGTCCAGTCATCCGAGGTGAGACCTCCCATCACGCGAATATCCGTTCCCGACACCGTGATCGTTTGCGGCGCCTGGATCCGGTTGTAGGGCGCGGGCAGGTTGATATTCGCGGCTTCCGTGCTGCTGTCCGCGTAATTCCCGTCCGGGTGAAACGTCCACCAGAGGACGGGGGCGTCAAACCGGGGTCCGCCCGGCGGTCCCTGGTAACCGCGGCTCGGTCCGCCCCGCTGGGTGGCCATCGCCGTCAGCCACTTCGAGAGCGTGCCGTCCACGTTGGCGGTCAGATTGTGGGTGACGATCAAGACAACGGCAACGGCGATCAGCAGGTAGAGCCCGGCGACGATCGCGGTCGCCGCCAGCGCCACTCGCTGAGCGCCGGAACGTACGAGGTCGACCCGAGCCATACTCAACGTCCTTTCACCCGCCCCCAGTGTGGCACCGCGTTCCTGTCGATTTGATGACACCATACAAAGTCTGAGGCCGGGACAATCCCGGCCCCAATGTGTTCGCTAACCGGCGGCTAGGGAACGGTCGGGACCTGGCCCGCGTTCTCCTGCGCCTCCCGCGCCGCGCTCTCGCCTGCCTCGTGCGTCGCGTCTTCGTTCGGCACGAACGTGCCCGAGTTTGCGCTGGGCGTCGCGGCCGTGGTGGCGGCGGTGGACGTCGTGCTGGCAGCGCTGGCGGCCAGCGGCCCGGCGATCGCGGCGCCGATGACACCGCCGGTCAGCAGTGAGCCGGCGACGGCGCCGCCGACAAGGATCCTTCTGATTGGGTTCATGTTGTTCACCTCCTTCTTCGTGGCAATGGAGCCAGCATGGAGGCGGATGCCTTTCGAAACCATGACAAACAGTGCCCGGCTTCCCTCAGACGGAAGGCTGTTAGGCTGGAATCAGATGGCCGTCGAAGCTCCACCCCGTCAGCTGACCGATTTCCTCCGAAGCCTCCGCGCGGTGCGCGAATTCCAGCGAAAGCCGGTGCCCGACGATACGGTGCAGGACATTCTGGAGGTGGCGCGCTGGTCCGGCAGCGCGAGCAATCGCCAGTTCGGACAGATCATCCTCGTTCGGCAACGAGCGACCCTCGAGGCGCTCGGCAGCCTTCCGGGTTACGCGGGCCATCTCCGCGGCGCGGCACTCGCGATGGTGCTGGTGATGCCCGGCGAGTGGCTGGAGGGCGAGACCTTCGACGAAGGACGCCTCGCTGAGCGCATCATGCTTGGCGCGTGGGCGCACGGGGTGGGCTCGTCGATTGGATGGTTCGCGCCGGAAGGACGCGACAAAGCGAAGCGCATCCTGGGTGTGCCGGGCAAGCCTGTGGTCCGCACGGCGATTTCGCTCGGTTATCCGGCCCGCGCTCCGCGGCGCGGCCTGCGCAAGCCGATCAACGACCTGGTTTTCGAGGAGCGCTACCGGGCCTCCTGACGGGTAACGACGTCACGGCGAGCTAGGCTATCGGCCATGGCAGGGCAAGGGCTCTGGCTCAGGCCGCCGCAACTTCGGACGCGTGCCGACGAGGTCGACCGCCGGCACGCGACCTGGCTCGAACTCTTTTTCGACCTCGTCTTCGTGGTGGCGATCGCGGAGCTGGGACACCAGCTCGTCGTCGATCATTCGCTTGCCGGATTCCTTCGCTTCGCCGGCCTCTTCATCCCGGTGTTCGTGGCCTGGCAGGGGTTCATGGCGTACTCGGACCGCTTCGACACGGACGACCTGGCCTTCCGACTGGCGTTCTTCGGCGCCATGCTGGGGATCGCCGCGATGGCGGTGTTGATCGGTGATGTCGCCCAGGGCCACAACACGGCGGCGTTCGTTCTCGCCTACGTCAGCATCCGGTGCTTGATGCTGGCGCTCTACGCCCGCGCCTGGTTTGCGGTTCCGGAAGCGCGGCCGCTGGTCCGCTTCTACGGGCTCGGGTATGCGCTGGGAGTCGCCATCTGGCTGAGCTCGCTGGCGGTTCCCCCGCCGGCAA
>VBGO01000263.1 GCA_005882525.1 Chloroflexota bacterium | reverse complement strand
CTTGCCGGCGCGCCGGCGGAACTGCGGAAGGGTCCCCGCGGCGGCGGGCGCGACCGGGACAAAATCGCCGATCACGTCCTCGCCGCGGAGGGCGCCTACGTGCGAAAGCTGGGGCTTCGCCTCGAACCGCCGGCCAGAGACGACCGTCGTGGCCTGGCTGAATTTCGGGCTGCGATCACGCAGACGCTTCAGCGGCCCTCGACTGGATCGCCGCTGGTCGAGAAGGGCTGGCCGCAGCGCTATGCCGCCCGCCGAATTGCGTGGCATGCCCTGGACCACGCCTGGGAGATCCAGGACCGCAGCGATGCCGGCAAGGCCTGACCGATGGCGTTCGAGTCGCTGGACTTCGTCTACCACCCCAGCCGCGACGTCAAACGCGACATAGCCTATTTCACGGACGTCCTCGGGGGACGGCTGCGTTTCGCGGTGGAGGGCATGGGGACGCGTGTCGCCGCCATCGAGCTCTCTCCGCCACCGCCGCTCTTCTTGCTGGCGGACCACGTCGAGGGCGACACCCCGATCCTCGTCTACCGGGTTCCCAAGCTCTCTGAGGCGCTGACCAGCCTCGCGAAACAGGGCTGGGAGCGCGAAGCGACGTTCGAGATTCCGCACGGTCCCATCTGCTCCTTCCGCGCACCGGGAGGGCAGCGGATTGCCCTCTATCAGCTGACCCGGCCCGGCGCCGCCGCGACCTTCGAGGGACGCCGGGACTTCTGACCCCGCGGGGTCACGCGGCGAGGGCTGTGATCCGCTAGGCGCGCCTCCCCGCCTTGCCGCCTTTCATCAGCTCACGCCAGCTCTTGACGTGGATCTCGACGCCGAATTTTTTCGCCGCCGCCTTGATCCGCTTCCAGGCGGCCTCCCGTTCGGTGGCGCTCACGCCCTCGACCTGGTCGAAGCGGGCGATCGCGTTGCGCACGTGACGGGCGTCGGTGAGCGGCTCCTTGCGTTCCTTCGGAAAGGCAAAGGTCTGCGCGGGCATCCGGTTTTGCTGCTTGGTACTGAGCCCGGGCGATTTCTTCGGAATCCGCGCGCCGCGCGCCCGGGCGCTCTGCACCGAGCGGGCGCGTTTGACGTTCTTTCGAGCGGCGGCCTTCTGCTTCTGGGTGGCCATCATTGCCTCCTTGCGATGGGGTGATCCACTATCACTTTATCGTTAGACCTTCAGCTCCGGCTCGCCATGCCCGGCATTCGCCCGGCCCCGGTTCCAGTAAGCCTTGGCCGAGATCTGGTCGGCGCCCCAGCCGCGAGCCAGCAGGGCAGCTTTGAGCCCAGAGACCAGCGCCACCTCGCCGGCCAGATACGCGTGCCCGCCCACCGACGAGACCTCCGGCGCTGAAACGGCGGCGACAAGACCGCCCGGCGGTTGTTCGTACCGGTCGCTCGCATACCGCCAGCTCACGGTTTTGTTCGGCGCGCTCGCGATCTCGAGTTGGCGCTCATCCGGTCCCTCGACCTCGAGGTACGCGCGGGCGCGGACACGACCCGGCAACGCCTCCATCATGGCGAAGGCTCCCGGCACCGCGGTCGCTCGCCGGCAAAGAGGTGCCAGCCTGCATCCGCGGCCAGGCTGATTTTTCCGCGCGGGCCGATCGCCTCGATGGCGACCCCCGGGTGGGCCGCCCGGGCCCAGCGGATACCCGGACCGTCGCCGTGCATGACGATGTCGAGGTCGAGCAGCCGCCGGTCGCGGTCAAAACGTCTGATGGTGTAGCGGCGACGAACCATCCCGCGGGCATCGACCAGGATTCCCAGGGCCATGTCCTGTCCCGGCAGGTAGTCGAATGCCTCCAGTGTTGGGCTGGTCAGCCGGATCCTTCGCATGTCGGGTGTGACATCCTGCACGGAGGCGACGACCAGCGGCCAGGATCTCGGTTCGGGCATCAGTCCCTGTTGTACCCGAAAATGCTGCGGGCAAGGTTGTGCCCGCAGGCATGGATGGAACCTGCTGGGGACGATTGATGATCAAGAAGAGACGGCCAGACCGACGCCGATTCCGACGGCTGACGCCATCGGCTCGCTGGTTCCTGCGCTCGCGGCTGCCCCGACTCGCGTTCCTTGCGGCACTGGGTCCCGGGCTGATCAGCGGCTTCGCCGACAACGACGCCGGAGGCATCACGACCTACTCGGTGGTTGGTGCCCAGTTCGGCTACGACCTGTTATGGGTGGTGCTGGCCAGCATGATTGCCCTGGGGATCACTCAAGAAGTCGGCGCTCGCCTTGGACTGGCGACCGGGCAGGGATTCGGCGGCCTGATCCGGCAGCAGTACGGCGTTCGCCGGGCGATCTTCGCGATCGGCGTCATGCTGCTGGCCAATCTGGGCGACACCGTGGCCGAGTTCGCCGGCATTGGCGCCGCGCTGGCGATCTTCGGCGTGCCGATCGCACTCAGTTCGGCGCTGGCGGCGCTGGCCATCATTTTTCTGCTGTCCCGAGCGAACTTCAGCCGCATCCAGTTCGTGTTCCTCGCCGTCGGTATCGGCACCTCCGTCGCCTACGCGATCTCCGCGGTGCTCTCCCATCCTGACTGGCGGACGGCACTCTCCCATTCCGTCGTGCCGCACGGTTCGGTGACCAGCCTCTATCTGCTCGCCGTAATGGGCACAGTGGGGACCACAATCACGCCCTGGGGACAGGCCTTCATCCAATCCTATGCGGCGGACAAGCATCTCGGGCCCAAAGATCTCCCGGCATCGCGGCTCGACGTGGGGGCGGGCGCCTTCCTCACCAACCTGGTGGCGGGCTTCATCGTGGTGGCCTGCGCGGCCACCCTCTGGTCGCACGGACAGACGACCATCGCGACCGCGGCCGACGCCGCCCGCGCCCTTGGCCCGTTGGCGGGCCGTTTTGCCGAGCTGGTCTTCGCCCTCGGGCTCCTCACCGCCTCATTGCTTGGGCTAGGGACGGTCCCCCTCACCAGTGCCTACGCGGTGACGGAGGCCTTCGGCTGGGAGAGCGGGCTCGACCGGAGCTGGCGGCAAGCTCCGGCCTTTTACGGTCTGCTGGCCTTTTTCGTTGGATTCTCGGCGCTCTTCGTCCTGATCCCCAACCTCCCGTTGATCGCCGTGATGTACCTGAGCCAGGTCTTCGATGGGTTGCTCTTGCCCTTCATCCTGGTCTTCGTAATGTTGATGAGCCGCGACCGGCGGTTGTTGGGCAAGCTCCGGAGCAGCCTCCCCCTCTATGCGGCCGGTTGGTTCGTCACGGGGCTGATCACCGTCCTGTCAGTCGCGTTAGTCGTGAGCCAGGTGATCGGCGCCCGCTGAGCGCCGTGGGCGCCGGCTGCGGCTAGTCCGGCCGACGCAGGAGGACGACGGCGCTCGCGATCGCCACCGCCCAGACCGGAGCCATGGTGATCAAGAACGGTCGGATCGTATCGCTGGCGGAGTGCGAGTCCCGGTCGAAGGCCAGGAAGACCATGACGGTGCCGTAACTCAACAAAACCAGACCGGCGATGAGTCCCGGCCACTTGAGCGATTTCATCTAGCGCCTCGATGAGAGGGTAGCGGAGACTAAGGTCGTCATGCGGCGCCGCCATAGCCGGTCAGCGATGGCGATCACGCTGATCGCCCTGGCCCTGCTGGGCGTCGGCCTGGCCGAGGGCGACGTGGCCGACGATCTGACCCACGTCGGTTCGCTGGTCGTCGGGCTGCTCGACCGGTACGGGGCGGCCGCCTGCCTCGGCCTGCTCTACGTCGAGGAAAGTGGCGTACCGCTGCCGGTGCCGGGCGATTTCTACATCGCGTTCATGGGCAAGCTCTACGCCGGCTCGATGCCGAACCTGCTGGCCGCCTGGCTCGGCATCATCGCGGTCGTCGTGGCCGGATCGAGCAACCTCTACTGGCTCTCGCGCCGCTGGGGACCCGCCATGCTGCGCCGTCCCCTCGCGGCCCGGCTGTTGCATCTCGATCGACGCCGCATGGAGCGGGCGCGCCGTTGGTTCGACCGCTGGGGCCCGTGGGCCATTGTCTTCGGCCGGCACCTGCCGGGGTTTTCGGATC
>VBGO01000262.1 GCA_005882525.1 Chloroflexota bacterium | reverse complement strand
TCTTCCAGGCCTGGTCGAGGTAGGTCTTGGCGGCCGCGTCCACCTCGTCCTTCGTCAGCTGCGGTCGAGTCACGTTCTGGCCGGAGGGATCACCAATCCGAGCCGTCCAATCGCCGATGATCAGCACCGCCTGGTTTCCGTGCTCCTGATAGCGGCGGAGCGCCCGGAGGACCACGGTGTGGCCGAGGTGGATGTCGGGCCTGGTCGGGTCGAGGCCCAGCTTGACGCGCAACCGGTCGCCGCGCTCGATCCGGCTCTTCAAATGCTCGCGGTTGATGATCTCGACGGCGCCGGTGGAAACCGCATCCCAGGCGCCGTGATCAAGGTTTTGTCGTTTCTTCATCGTTCCGTCACGCGTTCTAGACGCCGAGTATATACGCGCTTCTGTGCTTTTTTCGCGAACTCAACCGTTATAGACGCGGTGTCGCCTGAGAAGCACCGGTTTGCCCGTCTCGCCGCCATCCGCGTGCTCGCCATCAGCCGGATCAAGCGGCGGCGGCGGGGCAACGGGCACAAGGTCATCATCGTCGGGCTCACCGTCATCAGCCTGCTGAGCCTGGGTGGCGGCGCCGAGGCGGTCGACAAGTACCAGACCTACACCCGCGACCTGCCCAATCCCAGCTCGTTGAATGCCAAGGAGCTCTCCCAGGCCACCAAGATCTACGACCGCAACGGCGTGCTGCTCTACGTCAAACATACCGAGGGCGTCATCCGCACCGTGATCCCGCTGTCGGCGATCTCCCCGCACCTGATCGAGGCCACCATCGCCCTCGAGGACCGGCAGTTCTACACCCATCAGGGCATCGATGTCCGCCGCATCGTCGCGGCCGCGATCGCGGACGTCACCCACCAGCGTGTGGAGCAGGGTGGCAGTACGATCACCCAGCAGCTCGTCAAGCGGATGTTCGTTGGCAGCGCGAACTCGCTGGAACGGAAGGTGCGCGAGGCGACCCTGGCGCTGGAGATCGAACGCCGCTTTTCCAAGAACGACATCCTCACGCTCTACCTGAACCAGATCTTTTACGGGCACCAGGCCTACGGGGTGGAAGCGGCGGCGCAGACCTATTTCGCCAAGTCGGCGAAGGACCTGGACATCGCCCAGGCCGCCATGCTCGCCGGCATCCCGAATGCCCCCTCGGATTTCGACCCCTACAGTCCGTCGACCGCCGCCAGGGCGAAGGCGCGGCAGGAACTCGTCCTGGCCGATATGCTCCGCGACCACTACATCAGCCAGCTCGAGTACGACAAGGCGGTCAAAGAGCCGCTGAAGTACCAGGACGGGAGCATCCAGAAGGACCTGAAGGCGCCCTGGTTCGTCGACTACGTGCTCCGGCAGCTGAGCAAGCAATACGGTGACGCGGTCGTCGCCGGCGGTGGCCTGCGGGTGACCACTACGCTCGACTACAACCTGCAACAGGTCGCCGAGCGGGCGGTCAACGGCAATGTCAACCGCGCCGACCTCAGGGCCCGCAACGTCAACAATGGGGCCGCGGAGGTGATCGACCCCGCCACCGGGCAGGTGCTGGCGATGGTCGGCAGCGCGAACTACTACGACCAGGCCATCGGCGGCCAGTACAACGTCATCGCCGACGGCCAGGGCCGCCAGCCCGGCTCCTCCTTCAAGATTTACGAGTACGCCACCGCGCTGGCAAACGGCTACGCGCCCTCCACGCTGATCGATGACACCCAGGGGAAGATCGATGGCCATCCGTTCGTGGACTGGGACCATCGCAGCGAAGGCATCATTACGATCCGGCGCGCCCTGGTGGAGTCGCGCAACATCCCCGCTATCCTGCTGCTGAAGCAACTGGGCTATGACCGGGTCTTCCAGACGGCCCGCATGATGGGCCTGACCAGCGCGAACCTGACCCCGGAGCGGGGCCTGGCCCAGGCGATTGGCGCCACCGAGGTTCTGCCGATGCAGCATTTCAACGCGTACGGGGTGCTGGCGTCAGGCGGCATTTACCACGAACCGACCGTGATCCTCAAGGTCGTCGACAGCCAGGGAAAGGTCCTGCAGGAATGGAAGCCCAACCCGGGCGCCCGCGTGCTGCCCGCGCAGGTCGCCTACATGATCAGCGACATCCTGCGGCCGGTGGGTGCCGCTCTGAACATCAAGCGACCCTACGCCGCCAAGACCGGGACCACCGAGAACTGGCACGACTCCTGGCTGATCGGCTACAGCCCGGACGTCGTCATCGGCGCCTGGATGGGTCACACCTGCGCCGGCGGCTGCCCGACGAACGTGAACTCCAACCTGAACGTGGTCTGGGGCGTCCAGGGGGCGGGCCTTATCTTCCGCGACATCTTCAATGCCTATGAGGCCAATAAGCCGGTTCGTGATTTTCCCCTGCCTGACGGGCTGAAGAAGGTCACGGTCTGCAAGGCCAGCGGACTGCTCGCCACCCCCAACTGCGCCGGCCAGACCATCACGGACTGGTTCATCGCCGGAACCGCGCCCAACCGCCCGGACGACTGGTACCGACCGCTTCGGGTCTGCACCACCGACGGCCTGCTGGCCACCTCGGACATTCCGGCGAACTTCACGACCGTGAAAACCTTCGTCGTCTATCCGCCCGGCTATCCGGACAACATGAAGGACAAGAACAGTCCGCAGCCGCCCACGCAGAACTGTCAGCTGTTCACCGAAACGATACCGCCGACGCTGACGCTGGCCCAGGCGCCGCAGGCCGACGGCAGCGTGTTGGTCACCGCCACGGCGACGGATAACGAAGCGATCAAGGAAGTCGACTTCTTCCTCGACGGAGCCAACAAACCGGTCAGGCTGGCGCAAGCGCCCTATACCGTCGTGGTGAAAGGTTCCTCCGGAAGCACCCACTCGCTCATCGTCCAGGCCTACGACTACAACCCGAGCAATGCACCGGCGGTCCAGACGCTGAGCGTCACGCTCCCCTAGAGCGGGTCAGGGTCGGAGCCCCGTCCCGACACCGAGCGGCTGCCGATTACGGCGAAGCGATATGGCAAGTCGACGGCACGGGAGATCCCGATCCGTCGCGAGACGGCCACCGCACGGCCGGGGATGGGCGAGCCGGCGGCGACCCCCAGCGGCCCGCGGGTGAAGTCGCGGCCGTTATCCGCGAGCGTCAGCCCGAATGCCCGGCCGATCTTGCCGGGTCCGCTCAACAAACGGGCTTCCGGGCCGCGATCGCCTCGGGCCCGGATCAGCGCGATGCCCGAGACAGGCTCCATGGCGCGCAGGAGGACCGCCCCCGGCTGCCCGGCACGTTCGGCGGTGATGTTGAGGCAGTGGTGCATCCCGTAGGTGAAGTAGACGTAGGCATGACCTGCGGGCCCGAACATCACGGCGTTGCGCGCGGTCGGGCCTCGAAACGCGTGCGACGCCGGATCGGTCGCTCCGGTGTACGCCTCGGTCTCGACGATGCGGCCGGCGAGGAGGCCTTCCGCCGTTCGATAGAAAAGCACCCGCCCCAACAGGTCGCGAGCAAGGGTGACCGGGTCTCGGGCGAAGAACGCTCGTCCCAGCCGTGGCGACGTCAGGGGCGCACCGACCCGATTGGCAGTCACCGACAGGGAATCCTACAGATCAGCGGGACCGACTCGATGTCGGGCCCAGCCGCTTAGTGCGTGAGCAGTTGGGTGAAGTATGAGCTGATGCTGCTCGGCAGGACCAGAGAGAAGATGGCCCGCGTCAGCGGCTCGAGACCGTAGAAGTGCGACGCGAACAACGAGCCGTTGAACCATTGCTGCGCCGTGACAAAGGCGGGTGGGGTCGCATAGCTGGACGGCAGCTGCGCTCGTACGATGCCGACGCCGATGATCAGCATCACGGTGACCTC
>VBGO01000270.1 GCA_005882525.1 Chloroflexota bacterium | reverse complement strand
CCAAACCCATGGGCCGTCCCCCCGGGCGATGAATGGTGGGCTTCCGCCGACCGCGCCATACGCTCGAACCGGGCTGTTCACCCCACCGGGAATCAGCCGCTTCGCTTCCTCGAACAATGCCGCCGACCGATCGATGCTTACGACGGCTCCCGGTCGAGGTCGAAGGCGTCGTTCATCACGGCGGCTTCGAGAGTAGGATCCGGGCTTTCACGCAGTGCGCGGATCGGACCATGCAGAAACTTGGTGGTGAGCGCAGAGGCCAGGTCACGCATCGCCTCCCGCGCCTCCACCTCACTTGCCGGGACCCGGGCCAGATGGCGCTCGAGAACACCGTCGCGTAACTGTTCCACCCGATCAACCAGCGCCTTGATGGTGGGCGCTGACTCCCGAGCGTCCAGGGCGAGGCGAGTTGCTCGGACCTCGTCCTCGACAATTTGCTCGGCAGCGGGAACGAAGGCCTGGCGTTCTTCGCGGTTGGCTTCGGCGACGCGCTGAAGGTCATCGATGTTCAGGAGGTGAACACCGGCTACGACATCGGCGTCGGGTTCGACGTCGCGCGGGACGGCCAGGTCGATGATCAGCAGCGGACGATCGCCACGACGCTGCTGGAAGGTCTTCACGCGGCCCGCGTCAAGCAGGTGGTGAGGGGCACTGCTGGATGACACGATGATGTCCACGGCGCCGATGACGTCTTCGAGCGCATCGAAGGGAACCGCGGCCGCGCCGGCCGGTTGCGCCATCTCGTCGGCGCGTTCGAATGTTCTCGAGGCGAGATAGACCTTGCCGATCCGTTGGTTGCGCAACAGGCGCAAGGTAATCTCGCTCGTCTCACCGGCGCCCAGCAGCAGCACATTCCGGCCCGCAAGCTTACCGAAGACGTCCTGCGCCGCCGCCACCGCGGCGTGGCTCGCCGAAACCGGGCGTCGTCCAAGCCCCGTTTCGTAGCGGATACGCTTGGCTGCGCGCAGCGCGCTTCGGATGATGATTTCCAGGTGGGCATCGAGCGCGCCGGCCTGCCGGGCTCGGGCGAGCGCCCGCTTGAGCTGGCCCAGCACTTGCCCCTCGCCGATCATCAGGGAGTCGAGACCGCCGGCCACAGAAAACAGGTGCGCCATCGCATTGTCGCCGGTCAGTCGATACGCGTAGCGCCGCCAGGCCTCGAACGGCAGTTGGTGCGGCCACCGGCCAAACGATTCGAAGAGCCGATCCGGCGTGTCGTTGGCAGAGGCGATCGCGTAGAGCTCGGTCCGATTGCAGGTCGAGAGTAGGACGCCGCTCTCGATTAGATCCTGGTCGATGAGACGGCGAACGCACTCGCCCACGCCGGCTTCGGGAATGAAGACCTGCTCCCGGACATCGAGCGGTGCCGACTTGTGGCTCAGGCCGAGGAGAACAAACTTCACGAGACTTTCAGCCTAATACAGTCGCCGCTGTGCGCTAGACGGGAAAGACGCCGTGCTTGCGGTCCACACGTGATCTCTGCGCGGTTGCGTAGGCGGTGAACCGATTGACGAGCTCGGTCCGTAGCTCGCTCGGCGCCACCACCGCGTCGACGATCAGGTCCGACGCCAGCCGGTAGAGGTCGATGTCCTCCTTGTACTCTTCCTGCAGTTTCTTCACGTACGCCGGGCGCTCGGCTTCCGGCAGCTCCTGGATCTTGTTGTAGAAGACGGCGTTCACCGCGGCACTTGGCCCCATGACGCCGATCATGGCGGTTGGTAGTGCCAGTGTCGCGTCCGGCTGATAAGCCGGCCCGGCCATCGCATAGAGGCCGGCACCATAGGCTTTGCGCACGACCACCGAGATCTTCGGCACGGTAGCCTCGGCGACCGCCGCGATCATCTTGGCGCCGTGCCGGATGATCCCCTGCCGCTCGACGGCGGTGCCGATCATGAAACCTGGCACGTCGGCAAGAAAGAGCAGCGGGATGTTGAACGCGTCGCAGAGCCAGATGAAGCGGGCCGCCTTGTCCGCCGAATCGACGAAGAGGATGCCGCCCTTGTGCATCGACTGGTTGGCGATCACCCCGACCACCCGTCCCTCGAACCGCGCCAGGCCGCAGATGATCTCCCTGGCATAGAGCGGCTTGATCTCGAAGAAGCTGTCCGCATCGATCACCCCGTCGATCAGTTGTTGCATGTTGAAGGCGCGCCCCTCGTCCTCGGGGACCAGCGTTTCCAGTGGTACCGGCGGCCGGGCGTCGCGGGGCGGCTGCGGCGGAGTGGCCTCGGTCCAGTTTTGCGGGAAGTACGATAGGTAACGCCGACCTGACTCGATCGCCTCTTCCTCCGAGGCCACCAGCAGGTCACAGAGGCCGCTCACCGTCGAGTGCATCCGCGCCCCGCCCATCTCCTCCAGGGTGACCTTCTCGCCGATCACCATCTCGGCCATTCGTGGCGAACCGAGGTACATGCTGGCGTTGCCCTCGACCATGATCGTGATGTCGCAGAACGCCGGGATGTACGCCCCGCCCGCGGCCGATGGACCGAACAACAGGCAGACCTGGGGCACGACGCCGGAGAGCTGCACCTCCTGGTAGAAGATGCGGCCGGCGTGGCGCCGCCCGGGGAACATCTGGACCTGGTCGGTGATCCGGGCGCCCGCCGAATCCACCAGGTAAAAGATCGGGACGCGCAACCGCTCGGCCGTCTCCTGGATGCGGACGATCTTCTCCACGGTCCGCGGTCCCCATGACCCGGCCTTGACGGTCGGGTCGTTGGCCATGACACACACCGTCCGCCCCTCGATCCGTCCGACGACGGTCACCACGCCGTCGGCACCGTAGCCGGGCTCTTCGCTGTGGGCGAGCAGTCCGTCTTCGATCACGAAATCGGGGTCGAGGAGCAACTCCAGGCGTCGTCGCACCGGCAGCTTGTGCTCCTGGCGGAGCTTTTCCGCGTACTTCGCAGAACCACCGGCTCGTGCGGTCTCCGATCGAAGCTCGAGATCGTTCGCGGTGTCTCCCTGCGGATTCTGGGCCGTCATGCCCGGACGCCCCCGGCTTCGGATTGCCGGGCCGCGTGCACCTTTCCTGGTAGGGGCGCCCCAAGTGTTCGCTCCAGGCCGCGGGCCACCTCGATCAGCCGGTTCACGTCGACGCCGGTCACGAGCCCCATCGCCTCGAGCATCCCCAGCGCGTCTTCGCTGCACAGATTGCCCGCCGCGCCAGGGGCGAAGGGGCTGCCGCCGATGCCGCCAACCGACCCTTCGAACAGGTTGACCCCGGTCTCCAGCGCGGAGAGCAGGTTGGCCATCGCCGTTCCCCGCGTATCGTGGAAATGAGCACCCCAGCGTACGGCCGGCAGTCGCTCCCTCAACGCCTGGAAGAGCTCCTCGACCTGTGCCGGGTTGGCAACCCCGATCGTGTCGGCCAGCGCGATCTCCCCGATGCCATCGTCCGCCAGGGCGGCGGCAACCTCGCCAACTCGCTCTGCCCGTACGGGCCCCTCGTAGGGACAACCGAACGCCACGCTAATGCTGGCGTCGACCACGACATTGTCCCGGCGGGCCTCCGCGGCGATCTCTTGGATCTCATGGAGGGTTTCGTTGACGGATCGATTCAGGTTGTGCTCGTTGTAGCTGTCGGTGGCGGCCACGGTCACCGCGACGTTTCGAACGCCAGCACCCCGGGCGCGCTCGAGACCGCGCCGATTCGGGACCAGCACCCGCAGGCGATCGATACGGTCCTGCAGCGCCTCCAGCACGGCTTCGGCGTCAGCCAGCTGGGGGACCCATTTCGGG
>VBGO01000001.1 GCA_005882525.1 Chloroflexota bacterium | reverse complement strand
TGGAGCAGCGAGTCGATCCATTCCAGCGGTTGCCGGCGGCGACCCACGTCGACCAGCGCACCGGCGATCCGGCGAACCATGCCGTAAAGGAAGGCGTCGGCCGCGACCACGATCGTCACCCAGTCGCCGGCGCCGCTGACCCGCAGGTCGTGAACACGCCGCACGGTGTGGCCGCCGGGCCGCGGACTGCGGCCAAACGCTCGAAAGTCGTGCGTCCCGGCCATGCGACCGCCGGCCGCCTGCATGGCGGCGATGTCGAGCGTGTCGTGCAGCCCCCACGCGTACTGACGCTGATAGGCGCCCCGCGGCAGCGCCTGCCGGATGCGGTACGCATAGAGCCGGGCCTTCGCTGAGTAGCGGGCGTTGAACGCGTCATCGACGGCTTCGGCGCGGCGGACCGCAATGTCCGGTGCCAGCCGGGCATTCAAGGCCCCCGGCAGTTGCTCCATCGGGAATTCGCGCTCAAGGCGGAAGTTCACGACCTGGCCGAGGGCGTGGACGCCGGCATCGGTGCGGCCGGCCGCCGTCAGGGCCGGCGACTCGCCGGTCAGGTTGTGGATGGCGTCGCGAAGCGCCGCCTCGAGAGTGGGGGCGCCCGCCTGCGCCTGCCAGCCGTGATAGTGGGTGCCCTCGTACTCGATGACGAGTTTCACGTTCATCGGTCGACGAGCTCCACCAGGACCATGGGCGCCCCATCGCCCTGGCGTGGGCCGATCTTCAGCACGCGGGTATAGCCGCCGGGGCGCTCCTTCAGACGCGGCATCAGCTTGGTGAAGAGGCGCTGCGAAACCTCTCGGTCCTCGACGATCGAGTCGACCGCGCGGCGGGCGGCGATATTGTCTGTCTTGGCCGTCGTGATGACGCGCTCCACCCAGCGTCGTAGCTCCTTACCCTTGGCCTCGGTGGTCTCGATCCGGCCGTGGTCGAGCAGCGCGGTTACCAGGTTGCGGCTCATCGCCTTCCGATGCGCCGTGGTCCGCCCGAATTTGCGTCCCGTCTTCTGGTGCCGCATCCCGACTGTTCCGCTCCTAGACCAGGACCTTGGTCAGCTCTTCCTGCGTCAGGAAGCCGCGCTGTACCAATTTTTCCTTGATCTCGTCCAAGGACTTCCGACCGAAGTTGCGCAGGCTGAGCAGATCTTCCTCCCGCAGGGCGACCAGCTGGCCGACCTTGGTGATCTCGTTCGCCTTGAGGCAGTTGAGCGCCCGGACGGAGAGGTCGAGGTCCTCGATCGGCACATCCGCCAGCCGCGACGACAGGTCATTACCCTTCTGCTGGGGCACGTCGGCGTCCTTGATCCGCTCCGTAAAGCGGGCGAAGAGGCCAAGGTGCGAGGTGAACTGCTTGGCGGCCTCGCTGATGGCCTGGTCCGGGACGATCGTCCCGTCGGTCCAGACCTCGAGGATCAGCTTGTCCCAGTCCGTCTCCTGGCCGACGCGGGTCTTCTCGATCAGGAAGTTCGCCTTCACCACCGGGCTGAAGATGGCATCGATCGGAATCACCCCGATCGGCTGGCCTTCTTTCTTGTTCCGCTCGGCCGGGACATACCCCTTGCCTCGCTCGACGGTCAGCTCCATGCGGAGGCGGCCTTTGTTGCTGTCGAGCGTGCAGATGTAGAGCTCGGGGTTGACGATCTCAACGTCGCTCGGCGCCTGGATGTCGGACGCCTTCACCTCGCGGGGACCGGTTACGTCGAGCGTGAGACGGACGGGATCCTCGCTGTAGGAGATCAGGTTCAGCCCTTTGAGGTTGAGGATGATCTCGGTGACGTCCTCCTTCACGAACGGGATCGAGGAAAACTCGTGCGCGACGCCTTCGATCGAGACCGATGTCACGGCGGCGCCCTTCAGCGTGGAGAGCAGGACGCGGCGAAGCGCATTGCCTAGCGTGGTGCCGAAACCAGGCTCGAGCGGCTCGATCTCGAACTTTCCGTAGGTGCTCGAGTTCTCGATGCTTTTGACTTGGGGTGGGGCGATATCGATCATGGTCCTCCCTGAAATGAATGGATTAGCGCGAATAAAACTCGACGATCAATTGCTCCTGGATGGTCTGGTCCATGTCGTCGCGTCCGGGTTGCGCGACGACCTTCGCGGTCATCTGCTCCTTGTCCAGCGTCAGCCACGGTGAGACCGTTCGCTGCTCGCCGGCGTCGAGGGCATTCTTGATCCGGTCGACCTCCTTGCTCTTTTCCTTGACGGCGATCACATCGCCGATGCGGACCGCGTACGACGGGACGTTCACGATTCGGCCGTTGACGGTGACGTGCCGGTGGGAAACGAGCTGCCGGGCGTCGCGCCGCGAGGCGGCGAACCCGACCCGGTAGACGACGTTGTCCAGCCTGGTCTCCAGCAAGCGGAGCAGGTTCAGGCCGGTGACGCCGGCCATCTTCGAGGCCCGGTTGAAGTAGAGACGGAACTGACCCTCCAGCAGGAAGTAGATCCGCCGCGCCCGCTGCTTCGCCCGGAGCTGGATCCCGTAGTCGGACACCTTGCGGCGGCGCACCTGGGTGTGCATGCCGGGCGGCATCGCCCGCCGGTCGAGGGTGCACTTGGTGAAGCACTTTTCCCCCTTGAGGAACAGCTTCACTCCCTCGCGGCGACAGTGGCGGCAGACCGGGCCTTCGTAGCGGGCCAACTAGACGCGCCTCCGCTTCGGTGGGCGGCAGCCGTTGTGCGGGATCGGCGTGACGTCGGTGATGGCGGTCACCTCGAGGCCAGCGGCCTGCAAGGAGCGGATGGCCGCCTCGCGGCCGGCGCCGGGTCCCTTGACGAAGATCTCGATCTGCTTGAGGCCGTGCTCCATGGCGCGGCGGGCCGTCGCCTCGGCCGTCATCTGGGCGGCAAACGGCGTGCTCTTGCGCGACCCCTTGAAGCCCTGGCTGCCCGCGCTGCCCCAGGCGAGGACGTTGCCCTGCGCATCGGTCAGCGAGACCACGGTGTTGTTGAAGGTGGACTGGATGTGCGCCTGGCCAACCGTGACGTGCTTCTTCTCACGGCGCCGGGTGCGGACAACTTTCTTCTTCGGCATCTAGCTACTTCTTGCCTTCGACTTTCTTCCTGACGCCGACGGTCTTCCGCGGACCGCGACGGGTGCGGGCGTTGGTGCGGGTGCGTTGACCGCGGACCGGCAGGCCGCGACGGTGGCGCAGGCCCCGGTAGGTGCCGATCTCGATCAGGCGCTTGATATTCAGGGCGATCTCGCGGCGAAGCTCGCCTTCAACCTTGGCTTCCTTGTCGAGCACATCGCGGAGCCGGCCGATCTGCTCGTCGTTCAGGCTCCCGACGCGCAAGTTCGGGTCGACGTTCGCGATCGTCAGCACCCGCCGGGCGGTGTGGGGGCCGACCCCAAAGATATAGGTGAGCGCGATTTCGACGCGCTTTTCCCGGGGAATGTCAACGCCGGCAATTCGAGCCATTTACCCTCTTACCCCTGCCTCTGGTTGTGTTTCGGCGTCACGCAGATGACCCGCACCTGGCCGCCGCGCTTGATGACCTTGCACTTCGGACATATTTTCTTGACCGACGACCGAACTTTCATTCCTTCAATCCGCCTTTCTCACGATTCGACCACGCCCGGGATCGAGCGGTGACACCTCGACGCGGACGCGGTCACCCGGGATCACCCGGAGAAACCGAAGCCGCGCGGCCGGCGCCACGTGAGCCACGATCCTGTGGCCGGTCTCGAGCTCGACACGGTAGAGCGCGTTGGGCATCGGCTCCACCACTCGTCCGACGACAATTCCCACCATCAGCAAATGCCCATGGCAGTATCGCCGGGTTTCCGGCGCACGAACGAATAGCTTACCACAAGATCCACCGTCCTAACCCTCTTCCTCACGGCCGAGCCCGCAGAGCCTTCGTCGAGGCGGTCAGGATCTCGGGGCCGTCGGTGGTGATCGCCACCGAGTGTTCGAAATAAGCGGAGAGGCTGTGGTCGGCCGTCACCACCGTCCAGCCATCGCCCAGTAGAGCCACGTCTGGTCCACCGGCGTTCACCATCGGTTCAATGGCGAGTACCATCCCCGGCTTCAAGAGGGGCCCCCGGCCGGCGATGCCAAAGTTGGGCACCTGCGGATCCTCGTGCATGTCGCGGCCGATGCCGTGGCCGACGAACTGCCGGACCACGCTGAAACCGGCCCGCTCGACGTGCTCCTGGACCGCGGCGCTGATATCCCCGATCCGGTTGCCGGCCAGCGCCTGGTGGATCCCGACGTCCAGGGACTCGCGGGTGACGTCCATCAGGCGCAGCGCCTCGGCTGAAATCTTGCCGACGCCGACGGTGAGGCCGGCATCCGCCCAGAACCCGCGATGGATCAGACCCGCGTCGAGGCTGAGCAGGTCGCCCTCCCGGAGCTTACGGTTGGTGGGAATTCCGTGGACGACCTGGTCGTTGACCGAGGTGCAGATGGCGTTCCGGTACCCCTGGTAGCCAACGAACCCCGGGATACACCCGCGCTCCCGGATGAAGCGGTCGGCCTCGCGGTCCAGCTCGAGCAGCGTGGTGCCTGGCCGCGCCATCGACTGGAGACGCGCCAGCGCCTCGGCCAGGATGCCGCCGGCCTCCCGCATCAGCTCGATCTCGGCTTCCGATTTGTAGATGATCACCGGGAGCCGGCCCCCTTGCGCAGCGCGCTGAGCCGGCGGGTGATGTCGGCACGCACATCGTCGACCGACATCTGGCCGTCGATGTTCTCCAGCTTGTGCTGGGCGGTGTAGTAGTCGATCAGCGGCGCGGTGTGCTTCAAAAACACGTCGATCCGGTGCGCGACGATCTCCGGCCGGTCGTCAGGCCTCTGGTAGAGGTCGCCGCCGTCCACGGAGCAGCGCGGCAGGTTGCCGGCCTGCTGCGGGGCGAAGTTGTAGACCGCATCACAGGTCCGGCAGCTGTAGCGATGCGACAGCCGGTCGATCAAGACCTGACGGCTGACCCGCAGGTAGATGACGGCATCGACCCGCCGGCCGAGCTGGTCCAGCTTGCGGTCGAGGGCCTCGGCCTGGGCGACGGTCCGCGGAAAGCCGTCCAGGATGAAGCCGTTTTTTGCGTCCGGCTTCTGCAGTCGCTCCTTGATGATGTCGATCATCAGGTTGTCCGGCACCAGCTCGCCGCGGTCCATGTAGCTCTTCACCTGCTCGCCAAGCGCCGTCCCGGCCCGCCGCTGGGCACGCAGCATGTCACCGGTCGCGATCGCGGGGATGTGGTAGGTATCGATCAGGGAACCCGTCTGCGTTCCCTTTCCCGCGCCAGGCGCGCCAAAAAGTATCAGGTTCATGAGCCAGAGAAGCGACTTGAAGTCGCTACTTTATGAACCCCTTGTACTGACGCATGATCAGCTGGGTTTCGATCTGTTTCATGGTGTCGAGCGCCACGCCGACCACGATCAAGATCGCCGTTCCTCCGAGATACATGTTCTGGGTCGGGATGCGGGTGAGCGCCGTCGCCAGCAGCGGGATCAGCACCGTGACGCCGCCCAGGAAGAGGGCGCCGGCAAAAGTGATCCGGGTCATGGTGCGGTCGAGGTACTGCGCCGTGGCCACGCCCGGCCGGATGCCCGGGATGAAGGCGGCGTGCTTCTTCAGGTAATCGGCGGTATCTACCGGGTCGAAGGTGACCGCCGTGTAGAAGTAGGTGAATCCGAAGATCAAGATGAAGTAGACGAAGTTATAGAGGATATCGGTCGGGATGTTCGGACCCGCCGGCACCCAGTAGGTTCGGAGCGCCCGCGAAATCTCGCCCCAGGGTGAGGGCGCCGTGGCCAGGAAGTTCCCGATGATAACCGGGAAGAACATGATCGAGATCGCGAAGATGATCGGGATGACCCCGGCCTGGTTGACCCGCAAGGGCAGGTGCGAGCTGCGCCCCTGGTAGACCTTGCGGCCCACCACCCGCTGGGCCGACTGGATCGGGATCTTCCGCTGGGCCTGCTGCACCTCGATGATGAATGCGGTCACGACGATCGCCAGCGCCCCGAAAAGGAGCATGGGCGCCAGATTCGACGATCCGCCGCCGGTCAGCAGGTTGTAGATGGTATTCGGGATCCGCCCCACGATCCCGGCGAAGATCACGAGCGAGATGCCGTTGCCGATGCCATATTCCGTGATCAGCTCGCCGAACCACATCAGCATCACGGTGCCGGCCGTCAACGTGATCATGATCTCCACGATGCCCAGCCAATCGAGGTTGCTGAGGACGCCCTGCCGGCTGAAGACCAGGGTCAGACCCCACGCCTGCAGCAAGCCCAGGGCGACCGTCAGCCAGCGTGTCCAGCGCGTGATCTTCCGGCGGCCGAACTCGCCTTCCTTGCTGAGCTCCTTCATCCGAGTCGAGACGACCGTCATCAGCTGCATGATGATCGAGGCGTTGATGTAGGGGTTGACGCCCATGGCGATGATCGAGAAGGTCGAGAGCCCGCCTCCGGAAAACAGGTCGAGCAAACCGAGGAAGGCATTGCTATTGAAGAGCTTGTCGAGGGCGGCCTTGTCGGCCCCGGGGACGGCAATGTGCGCCAGGATCCGGAAAACCACGAAGAGCCCCAGGGTGAAGAGGATCTTGCGACGGAGTTCCGGGATTCGGAGCGCGTTACCGATCGCTTCCAGCATGGCTTAGCTCTTCTTCTTACCCCGCTCGGCCTTGGTGGAATCCGGCGAATCCGGCGCGCTCGGCGCGGCCTGGCCTTTGACGGCTTTCTCGGATTTCTCGGCTTTACCCGCTTTGTCGGGCTTTGCGGCTTTCTCAGCTTTTTCGCCCTTCGCCTTTTTCGAGGCCTTCGCCGGCTCGGTCGCCTCGCCTTCCGCGGGCGTTTCCTCGACCGGCGCGGGGGCGGCTGGCTTCGGCTGGTTCTTCGCCCGCTTCGTTTTCGGCCGGATCGGCGCCGGAACCTCGATCACGGCGGCGGACCCGCCGGCAGCCTCGATCTTGCGACGGGCCTCGGCCGAGAACCGGTGGGCGTAGATGGTCAGCTTGCGGCTGAGGTCGCCGGTCCCGAGGACCTTGATACCGGCGCCGACGTCCTTGATGATGCCCGCCTCCAGCAGGGTCTCCGGCCGGATCTCGGCGCCGTCATTGAAGCGATTCAGGCGGGTCAGGTTGAGCACTGCGAACCGCTTCTTCCAGCGGTTGTGGAAGCCGCGCAGCTTGGGGGTTCGCATGGTCAGCCGCGTCTGGCCGCCTTCGAACGTCTTGGGCATGTTCACCGAGGTCCGGGCGCGCTGCCCCTTCTGACCCCGAGTCGAGGTCTTGCCATGGCCGGACCCCGGCCCTCGGCCGACCCGCTTGCGGGGGTGGTGCGATCCCGGCGCCGGCTGGAGCTCGTGCAGCTTCATCGACTCTCCTCGACCTTGACCAGATGCCGGACTTTGTGGACCATGCCGCGCAGCTGCGGGCTGTCCTCGTGCTCGACCGTCTGGTTCAGTCGGCGAAACCCGAGGGCTTGCACGGTGCGCTCCTGGTCGGGCTTCTGCCCGATCACGCTTCGGACGTAGGTGATCTTCAAGCGCGCCACGCTAGCCGACCGGCTCCTCCACCGGTTCTTCTGTGGGCGTCGGTGCCGCCTCGGGCGCGGGCTTGGGCCCGCGGCGGCTCAGGCGTGCCATCTCATCGGCGGAGCGGCCGCGCGCCTGGGCGATCGAGTCGGCCGTCTGCAACGCTTGCAATGCCGCGATGGTTGCTCGGACGGTATTGACCGGATTGTTCGTGCCCAGCGATTTCGTAATCATGTCCTTCACCCCGGATAGCTCGACCACGGCACGCATCGCGCCGCCCGAACGGATCCCGGTTCCGGGCGCCGCGGGCTTCAACAGCACCTTGGCCGCTCCCTTCTTGAGCCGGATCTCATGCGGGATCGTGGTGCCGACCATAGGCACCGTGATCAGGTGCTTCTTCGCCGATTCGACCGCCTTACGGATGGCCTCCGGCACCTCGCCCGCCTTCCCCAGCCCGGCGCCGACGCGCCCGTTCTGGTCGCCGACGACGACCAGCGCGCTGAAGGAAAAGCGGCGGCCGCCCTTGACCACCTTCGCCACGCGGTTCAGGTGGACGACCTTCTCTGTGAATTCCGATTGGCCTCTGCCGTACTGGTAACTCATAGGCTCCCTTCTAGAACTTCAATCCGGCGCCGCGGGCAGCCTCGGCCAGCGCTTTGATACGACCGTGATAAGGAAAACCGCCGCGATCGAAGACCACCGTCTCGATACCCGACTTCAGAGCGCGCTCGGCAACGACCTTGCCGACGGCCGCGGCGCCTTCCGCCCCCGACGGCGACTTCAGGCTTTTGCGAAGATCGGCGTCGGTGGTCGACGCAGCCGCCAGGGTGCGCCCCGACGCGTCATCGATCAGCTGCGCGTAGACGTGGTGCAGACTCCGGAAGATCGCGAGCCGCGGCCGCATCGGACCGCCCTCGAGGTGGGTCCGCAGCCGAATATGCCGGCGGATACGCGTGGCGCGGCGATTGGGGATCTTGTTCATTACTTCGTGGCTCCGGTGGCGGTCTTCCCGGTCTTGCCCGCCTTGCGGCGGACCCGCTCGCCGCGGTAGAGGATGCCCTTGCCTTTGTACGGTTCGGGCGGACGGATCTTCCGCACTTCGGCGGCGACCTGGCCGACAACTTCCTTGCTGGCGCCCTTGATGTTGATGCGGGTCGGCTCGGGCACGTCGATCGTGATCCCTTTGGGCACTGGGTAGCGGACCGGATGCGAGTAGCCGACACTGACGACCAGCGCATCGCCCTGGCGGGCGGCGCGGTAGCCGACCCCAACCAGCTCGAGTTGCTTCTCGTAGCCCTTGCTGACGCCTTCGATCATGTTCCAGACCAGCGTCCGGGTGAGCCCATGCAGCGAGCGATGCAACTTCGACTCACTCGGCCGCTCGACGATGACCGCCCCGTCCTTGACCGAGACTTTCATCTCCGGGTTGAGCTGACGCGTCAGCTCAGCGCTGCCGCTTTTCACCGACACGGCGTAGTCCTGGATCGTGACCGTCACACCGCTCGGGATCTTGACTGGAAGCTTGCCAATCCTACTCATGGGTCACCAAACGTAGCACACGACCTCGCCGCCGAGGCCGGCTTTGGTTGCCTTCTGTCCGGACATCACGCCGTGCGAAGTGGAGAGGATGACGATGCCGAGTCCGCCCAGCACCCGCGGGATCTCGGTCTTGCGCGCGTAGACCCGCAGGCCCGGCTTGCTGATCCGCCGCAGGCCGGCGAGCGACTTGCCGCGAGGCGTCTTCGGCTTGAACGTAATGTCGAGCTTCTGACCCTGCTCCGCCGCGGCGACATCGTAGGCCGCGATATAGCCCTCCTCCTTGAGGACGCGTGCGATCTCCACGCCCACCCGCGACGCCGGAAGGGCCACCCGCGAGTGCCCGGCCGTGTTCGCGTTACGGATCCTGGTCAACATATCGGCGATGCTATCGGTACTCATCAGTCCCTTGACTCCCTCCTCACCACGACGACTTCTTGACACCGGGGACCTGTCCCTGCGATGACAGCGAGCGGAAGCAGATGCGGCAGATGCCAAACTTGCGCATATACGAGCGCGGCCGTCCGCACAGGTTGCAGCGGTTGTGCTGCGAGACGGCGTGCTTGTGCTTGCGAAGTCCGCGGTTGACGGTCGATTTCTTAGCCAATGTCTTCTGTCACCCTCACTTCCTGAACGGGAACCCGAGCTCGGTCAACAGCGCGCGCGCCTCGTCATCGGTGCGCGCCGTGGTGACGAAGGTCACCTCGAGGCCCCGCAATTTATCGATCTTGTCGTACTCGATCTCGGGAAAGACCAGCTGCTCGCGCAGCCCCAGTGTGTAGTTGCCTTTTCCGTCAAAGCTGGTCGGCGAGATGCCGCGGAAGTCGCGGATCCGGGGCAACCCGACCGAGATCAGCTTGTCGACGAACTGGTACATCCGGGCGCCGCGCAAGGTCACCTTGACCCCGATCGGCAGGCCGGCGCGCAGCTTGAAGTTCGCGATCGCCTTGCGCGATTTCATCACGACCGGCTGCTGTCCCGTGATCTTCTTCAGATCGGCGACCGCCGCGTCCAGCGCCTTCGGGTTCGAGATCGACTCCCCGATCCCGATATTCGCCACCACCTTGACCAGACGCGGCACCTGCATGGCGTTGGTGTAGGCGAACCGCTGGATCAGCGCCGGGACGATCTTGTCCTGGTAGCGCTGCTTCAGCCGGAGTTCGGTCCGGGGCGGACTGGCCGCGACACTCATACCTTGTTCCTCACGCGCTCGTAGATCTCACCGCAGTTCACGCAGACGATCGCCTTCTCGCCATTGGGCAAGACGGTCTTGCGAATCCGGGTGGGCTTGTCGCACTTGTTGCAGACGAGCATGACGTTCGAGTAATCAAGCGGCGACTCGAAGTCGACGATGCCGCCCTGGATCACCTTGGTGCCGCCCTTCTGCTGGTTCGCCTTCTGGTGGCGCTTTAGCAGATTGACGCCCTTGACCACGATCTTGCCCTGCCCGGGCACAGTGCGCACGACGACGCCGCGCTTGCCACGATCCTTTCCGGACATGACCTGCACCGTGTCGTCGCGATGAATGTCGAGATGAAGCCGGGACATGACCTAGAGAACCTCCGGGGCGAGAGAGACGATTTTCATGAAGTTCTTGTCGCGAAGCTCGCGCGCCACCGGGCCGAAGATACGGGTGCCGCGCGGGTTGTTCTGCGGGCCGAGGATGACGGCGGCGTTCTCGTCAAAGCGGATGGTGGAACCGTCATGCCGCCGGAATTCGCGCGAGGTGCGGACGACGACCGCCTTGACTACCTCACTTTTCTTGACCTGGCCGCCGGGTGTGGCAATCGTCACCGCGGCCGTGATCACGTCGCCGATGGAGGCGTATTTGCGGTAATGGCCGCCCATCACCCGGATCAACAGGATCTCCCGCGCACCGGTGTTGTCCGCCACCTTCAACCGCGACTCTTGCTGAACCATGACTACGGCTATTTCGCCTTCTCCACGATGGCCACGACGCGCCAGCGCTTGTCGTGCGAGAGCGGCCGCGTCTCCATGATCCGGACGCGGTCGCCGACCTTGCATTGGTTCTGCTCGTCGTGCGCCTTGAAACGCGTGGACTGCTGGATGTGCTTCTTGTACTTGCGGTGTTCCTTGAGGGTCTGCACCCGGACGACCACGGTCTTGTCCATCTTGTCGCTGATGACGGTGCCGGTCCGGGTTTTGCGCATCGCACGGTCGGTCGTTGCCTGTTCGTCTGTCATGCGGTCTCCTCCGTGGCGGCGGCGCGACGCCGGCGCGGCTTGGGGGTCTGCGGCTCCGGCGCGGTCGCGGGCTCGCCGGTACGCTCCTTCAGATGGATCCCGGTCAAGATCTGAGCCAGGTCGTGGCGCACGTGCCGGATCTGCCGGTGATTCTGCAGCTGGCCGGTGGCCATCTGGAAGCGCAGGTTGAATAGCTCCTGACGGGAGTCCTTGAGCTTTTTCTGGAGGTCGGGCATGGAGAGGCCCTGCAGATCTTTCATCTTCATTTCTTTCCACCACCCTTGGCCGGCTTAGCCGGTGCCGTGGCGGCCTTCGGGGCGGCGGCCGCCTTCGGTGCGGCGCCCGGCGCGGCTTTCGGGGCGGCGCCCGGTGCGGGTTTCACGGAAGGCGCGGCACCAGGGGCCGCTTTGGGGCCGCGCACCGGAGCCGCGGCGGCGGCGGTGGGTTCAGCCGCGGCGCCCGCGATGCCCTCGACGCCCTCACCCGGCTTCAGCTCGGCCGGACCCTTGATCTTCACGTCGACCGCGGCCTTGACTCCCGACTTGATGCCCAGGGTGCGGGTCTTCATGGGCAGCTTGTAGGCGGCCAACTGAAACGCACGCTTGGCCATCTCGGGGGTCACGCCGCCCATCTCGAAGAGGACGCGACCCGGCTTGATCACCGCCACCCAACCCTCGGGCGCACCCTTGCCGCTGCCCATGCGAGTCTCGGCGGGCTTCTTCGTGACCGACTTGTCGGGGAAGACCCGAATGAAGACCTGCCCGCCGCGGCGCACGAAGCGGGTCATCACGCGGCGGGCCGCCTCGATCTGCCGGTTCGTCATCCAGGCCGCCTCGGACGCCTGCAGGCCGAACTCGCCGAACGCCAGGTCGGCGCCCTGCGTGGCAACGCCGCTGCGGCGACCTCGGTGCAGTTTTCGATGCTTGACGCGGGCTGGCAGCAACATTGCTATTCCTTCTTCTTTGCCGTGCGAGTGCGCGGCGTCTTCGGCGCATCGGACGCCGCCCCAGCGGTGGCAGCGGTCTTGGCGCGGGTGGTGCGCTTGGGCGCGACCTTCTCGCCGCCCTCAGCGGTGGTGGTCGCGGTCGCCTTGGCGCGGGTGGCGCGCTTTGGCTTGGCCGGAGCCTCCGGAGCCGGCGTCGCGGCGACCGGGGCCGGCGCTTCGGCAGCGGGAGCGGGAGCGGGAGCGGGAACTGCGGCGTGGACCAACTCGGCGAGCGGGGTCGCGGGCTCGACAAGGGCAGCGCCAATCGGGACGCCGGCGTCGGCGGGTTCGTCCACCGCGGCCGTCGGCTTGGGTGCCGCCTCGGTCGGGAAGTTGCCGGTGTACACCCACGCCGACACCCCGATCCGGCCGAAGGTGGTCTTGGCTTCCGTCTGGCCGAAGTCGATGTCCGCTTTCAGTGTGTGGAGCGGGACCCGGCCTTCGCGGTTCCACTCGACGCGTGCCATCTCCGAGCCGCCGAGGCGGCCCTTGACCCGGATCTTCACGCCCTGGGCACCAGCCCGCATCGTCTTCATCAGGGATTGCTTGATGGCGCGGCGAAAAGCGATCCGCTTCTCCAGCTGCG
Organism: Chloroflexota bacterium; assembly: GCA_005882525.1. Taxonomy (GTDB): domain Bacteria; phylum Chloroflexota; class Dormibacteria; order CF-121; family CF-121; genus CF-13. The sequence goes on along the minus strand of VBGO01000001.1, from coordinate 11,228 downwards.
CGGCGACGTTCTCCGCCACCAGCTGGGCACTGAGCTCGGGTTTCTTGATCTCCTGGATGGTGACCCGGACGCGCTTGCCGGTGATCTTCTCCAGCTCATCACGGAGCTGGTCGACACTTGTCCCGCCCTTGCCGATCACGATACCGGGCTTGGCGGTGTGTAGGGTGATGGTCAGCGCCGAGGAGGAACGCTCCGTCTCGATGCGGGCCAGGCCCGCGTTCTTCAGGCGGATCATCAGCATCCGCCGCAGGCGCACGTCCTCCAGCAGCAGCGGCTTGAACTCCTTATCCGGAGCAAACCACTTTGCCTCCCAGTTGCGGTAGACGCCCAGCCTGAACCCGTTCGGGTGAACCTTGTGTCCCACTACTTGCCTTTCTTCTCCTTGCTGTCCTTCTGCTTGCTGTCCTTCTGCTTGCTGTCGGGCCTGGTGGTTTCGGTCCTGGTCTTCTTGGCCTCGGTCTTCTTACCCTCCGCCTGACCCTTTGACGCCTCCCGCTTCGGCCCCGTCTTTGCCTGCTTCGGCCGTGTCGGCGCCTCGACCTCGTCCGACTCGGTGGTGGCCGGCTGGCTGGCGGCTGCGGCACGCGCGGCCGCGGCGGCGGCCGCGGTCGGCACGGCACGGCTGCCCGGTTGTGGTGCCCTCGGCAGCGCGGCACGACGCTTGACCACACCCGGCCGGTCTTCGACCACCGCGGTGATGTGGCTCGTCCGCTTGAAAATGCTGAACAGGCGACCCATGGCACGCGGCTGACCGCGCTTGAGCATCGGACCCGGCTCGACCCGGATCTCCTTGATCACCAGGTCGTCTTTGACCAGGTTGAAGTTGTTCTCGGCATTCGCCTGGGCAGAGCGGATCACCTTGGCCACGTCACGCGCCGCGGCCTTCGGCATGAACGAGCAGGCCACCAGCGCCTCGCTGACCGGCAGGTTGCGCAGCGTCTGCGCGACGAGCCGCACTTTCCGTGGTGATGTCCTGACCCACTTGGCCTTTGCTTGCACTTCCATCGTTACTTGAGGGTGGTGGATTTCTCCGTGTGATGGCCGTGGGCGCGGAAGCGCCGGGTCGGCGCGAACTCGCCCAACAGGTGCCCGACCATGTTCTCGGTGATGAAGATCGGCACGTGCTTTTTGCCGTCGTGGATCGCGAGCGTGTGCCCGACCATCTCGGGAAATATGCTCGAGTCCCGCGACCAGGTCTTGATCACCTTCTTCTCCTTCTGCTGATTCATGGCTGACACCTTCTTCATCAGCGAAGGATGAACGAACGGCCCTTTCTTGGTTGAACGTGACATGTTCTTTTAGCCCTTACTCTTCCGCTTGGGTGGTCGGCGTCGAACGAGCATGTTGCGCGTTTTCTTGTTGCGACGGGTTCGGTATCCGAGCGCCGGCTTGCCCCATGGTGTCTTTGGATTGCCGCCCGGGCCCGAACGCCCCTCACCACCGCCGTGCGGATGGTCGAAGGGGTTCATCGTCACCCCGCGGACCGCGGGGCGCTTGCCGCGCCAGCGACTCTTGCCGGCCTTACCGACGTTTTCGTTTTCGTGTTCGACATTGCCGATCTGGCCGACCGTCGCGTAACAGACGACCGCAACCCGGCGCACCTCGCCGGATGGCATCCGGATCTGGGCATAGTCCCCCTCGCGGGCCAGCAATTGTGCCGACATGCCGGCGGAGCGCACCACCTGGCCACCGCGTCCACGGTTGAGCTCGATGTTGTGCACCGTGCTGCCCAGCGGGATACTGCCGAGCGGCAGCGCGTTGCCCGGTTTGATATCGGCCTCCGGTCCGCTGAGCACCTGGTCACCGACGGCGAGCCCGACCGGCGACAGGATGTAGCGCTTCTCGCCATCTGCGTAGGTCACGAGCGCAATTCGAGCGCTGCGGTTCGGGTCATACTCGATGGCGCTGACGGTCGCCGGGATGTTCAGCTTGTCGCGCTTGAAGTCGATGATGCGATAGAGCTTGCGGTGGCCGCCGCCCTGATGGCGAACGGTGATCTTGCCCTGTGCGTTGCGGCCGGCATCCTTCTTGAGCGAGACCAGCAGTCGCTTCTCCGGCTTCTTCCCGCGGGTGATGTCGTCAAAGGCGCTCACCGACATGAAACGGCGGCCGGGCGAGGTGGGACGGTATTTCTTTATCGGCATGGATCAGACACCCTGGAACATGCTTTCAATCTTCTGTCCCTCAGCCAGCGTGACGACGGCCTTCTTCCAGTCCGACTGGAACCCGTGGGTGCGGCCGCGCCGCCGCTCCTTGCCGCGGACGTGCATCGTGTTGACGCTCACGACCTCGACCTTGAACGCGTCCGCGATCGCCAACGCGATCTCGGTCTTGGTCGCCTTGGGGTGCACCCGGAACAGGTACTTTCCGGTCGCCATCGCGGCGTAGCTCTTCTCACTGATCAGCGGGCGCTGGATGACCTCGACGGCGGTCCTCATGCGAGCCACTCCTCGACCTGGCTGAGCGCGGAGCGCGTAAAGACCACGGTCTCGGCGGTGAGGACGTCGCTCGGGTTCAGGTTGGTGACGAGGATGGTCTTGACGCTCGCCAGGTTGCGGGTGGACTTTTCGAGCAGCAGGTCGTGCTCGGGGATCACGAGCAGGATGCTGGCCCCGGCCCCCAACTGGGCAAAGAGGTCGGCCACCACCCGCGTCTTGGGCTCCTGGAGGGAGATTTCCTCGACGACGCGTACGGCGCCTTCCTGCGATCTCACCGAGAGGGCAACCTTCAGCGCCAGCCGGCGCTGCTTGCGTGGCATCTTCTGCTCGTAGCTGCGCGGATGCGGACCGAAGACGGTCCCGCCATGGCGCCATTGGGGCGCCCGCGTGCTGCCCTGGCGGGCGCGGCCGGTCCCCTTCTGCTTCCAGGGCTTCTTGCCGCCGCCGGACACCTCGCCCCGGGTCTTGGTTTCATGGGTGCCCTGCCGATCGTTCGCCTGCTGGCGACGCACCGCCTGGTGCAGGACCGCGGCGTTGACCGGGACGTTGAAGACCGCCTCCGGCAATTCGACCTGGCCGCTTTCCTTGCCGCTGACGTCATAGACGGTGGCCGATACCTTCGAGGTGGCCACTATTTCTTCCCCTTGGGCTGCCGGGTCGAATCCCGGACCAAGACCAGGCTGTTCTTGTGGCCCGGCACATCGCCGTTCAGCAGCAGTAGGTTGCGGTCGAGATCGACCCGCACCACCTTCAAGTGCTTGGTGGTGCGCTGGGCATTGCCCAGCTGACCGGCCATTCGCATGCCTTTGTAGACGCGGGAGGGCGTCGAGGAGGAGCCAATCGAGCCGGGCTGCTTGATGTTGTGGGAGCCGTGGGTCACCGGGCCGCGCCCAAAGTGATGGCGCTTGTGCTGGCCCGAAAACCCTTTGCCCTTGGAGGTGCCGGTGACATCGACCCACTCGCCAGCCGAAAAGAGGTCGGCCTTCAATGCCTGGCCGATCTCGTACGCGGCATCCGCCTTGAGCCGGATCTCGCGCACGTGGCGATGGGCGGCGACCCCGGCCTTCTTGAAGTGGCCGGCGGCGGGCTTGGTGAGCTGCTTCTCTTTGACCTCGCCAAAACCGAGCTGGACCGCGCCGTAGCCGTCTTTCTGGACGGCCCGCAGGGCGATCACGACGCAGGGCCCGGCTTCGAGCACGGTGACCGGCAGGAGCTCACCCTTCTCGGTGAACACCTGGGTCATCCCGATCTTCTTGGCCAACAGACCCTTCGTCGCCACGGCTTAGAGCTTGATCTCGATGTTCACGCCGGACGGCAGGTTGAGCCGCATCAGCGCGTCCACCACTTTCGGATTGGGATCGAGGATGTCGATGATCCGCTTGTGGGTCCGCATCTCGAACTGCTCGCGCGAGTCCTTGTCGATGAACGGCGAACGGATCACCGTCCACTTGTTGACCTCGGTGGGTAGCGGGATGGGTCCAGCCGTCGACGCGTTGGTGCGCCGGGCCGTGTCGACGATCTTGTCCGCGGCCTGGTCGAGGACGCGGTGATCGTAGGCCTTCAGCCGGATGCGGATCTTCTGGGCCACGACCTTACTTGATCACCTTGATCGCCACGCCGGCTCCGACCGTGCGGCCACCTTCACGGATGGCGAAGCGCATCCCCTCCTCGACCGCGATCGGGGTGATGAGCTTGATCTTCATGTCGATGTTGTCGCCCGGCATCACCATCTCGGTGCCCTCGGGCAGCTGGACCTCGCCGGTCACGTCCGTGGTCCGCACGTAGAACTGCGGACGGTACCCCTTGAAGAACGGCGTGTGCCGGCCGCCCTCCTCCTTGGTCAGGACGTAGACGCGGGAGTCGAACTCGGTATGCGGCTTGATCGAGCCGGGCTTGGCCAGCACCTGGCCGCGCTCGACCTCCTCGCGCTTGATCCCGCGGAGCAGGCAACCGACGTTGTCGCCGGCCTGCCCGGAATCGAGCAGCTTGTGGAACATCTCAACACCGGTCACGACCGTCTTGCGGGTGTCGTTGATGCCGACCATCTCGACCTCTTCGTTGACCTTGACCTGGCCACGCTCGATCCGGCCCGTCACGACCGTGCCACGACCTTCGATCGAGAACACGTCCTCGATCGGCATCATGAAGGGCTTGTCGAGGGCCCGCTCCGGAACGGGGATGTAGCTGTCGACCGCATCCATCAGCTTCATGATCGACTCTTCCCACTGGGGATCGCCCTCCAGCGCCTTGAGCGCGGAGACCTTGACGACCGGGATGTCGTCGCCAGGGAACTCGTACTTGGAGAGCAGCTCGCGGACCTCGAGCTCGACGAGCTCCAGGATCTCGGGGTCGTCGACGGCGTCGACCTTGTTCAGGGCGACGACGATCCGCGGCACGCCGACCTGGCGCGCCAGCAGGATGTGCTCCCGCGTCTGCGGCATCGGGCCGTCGGTGGCGGCCACCACGAGGATGGCACCGTCCATCTGCGCGGCGCCGGTGATCATGTTCTTGATGTAGTCCGCGTGACCGGGGCAGTCGACGTGCGCGTAGTGCCGCTTGTCCGTCTCGTATTCCACGTGCGCCGTGGCGATCGTGATACCGCGAGCCTTCTCCTCGGGCGCATTGTCGATCGAATCGAAGGAGCGGAATTCAGCGAATCCCTTCTTTGACAGAACCTTCGTGATGGCCGCGGTCAGCGTGGTCTTGCCATGGTCGATATGACCGATGGTCCCCACGTTCACGTGCGGCTTGGTGCGCTCGTACTTCTTCTTCGCCATTGTTACTCCTTCTTACGTCCTCCTCAGGCTCTTGACTTCGCGACGATCTCTTCGGCGATCGACTTCGGGACTTCCTGGTAGTGATGAAATTCCATGCTGTAGACGGCCCGACCCTGGGTCTTGGAGCGCAGGTCGGTGGCGTAGCCGAACATGTTTCCCAGCGGAACGTAGGCCCGCACCACCTGCATCGTGGCCCGGCCTTCCATGCCAAGGATCTGGCCGCGTCGCGATGAGAGGTCGCCGAGGATCTCGCCCATGAACTCCTCGGGCATGACGACCTCGACCTTCATGATCGGCTCGAGCAACGTCGGCTGGCCCTTCTGCATGCCGTCCTTGGCCGCCATCGAGCCGGCGATCGTAAACGCCATCTCGTTGGAGTCGACCTCGTGGTACGACCCGTCCACCAGGGTGGCCTTGACGTCCACCACCGGGTAGCCGGCCAGCACGCCGCTGTTGAGGGCCTCGATGATGCCTTTCTCGACCGCGGAGTGATATTCCTTCGGGATCGAGCCGCCCACGATCTTGTTGATGAACTCGAAGCCCTTGCCGGCCTCGTTCGGCTCGATGTTGATCTCAGCGTGCCCGTACTGGCCGCGCCCACCCGACTGCCGGATGAACCGCCCGACGCCATGGGCCTTGCGCTTGATCGTCTCCCGGTAGGCGACCTGCGGCTTGCCGACGTTGGCATCCACCGCGAACTCGCGCAGCATCCGGTCGACGATGATCTCGAGGTGCAGCTCGCCCATCCCGGAGATGATGGTCTGGGCGGTGTCCTCGTCGGTCCGGACCTTGAACGTCGGATCCTCCTCGGCGAGCTTGGCGAGCGCCTGCCCCATCTTCTCCTGGTCGACCTTGGTGCGCGGCTCGATCGCCACGCTGATGACCGGGTCCGGGAACTGGATCGACTCCAGCAGGATCGGATTGTTCTCGTCGGCGAGGGTGTCCCCCGTGGTCGTCTGCTTCAAGCCGATGGCGGCGGCGATGTCGCCGGCGTAGACCTCCGGAATCTCCTCCCGATGGTTGGCGTGCATCTGCAGGATGCGGCCGACCCGCTCCTTGGTGCCGCGGGTCGCGTTCCAAACGTAGGAGCCGGACTTGAGCGTGCCGGCGTAGACCCGGAAGAAGGTCAGCTTGCCGACGTAGGGGTCGGTGGCGATCTTGAACGCCAGCCCGGCGAAGGGCTGGTTGTCGGCGGGCTTGCGCCGCTCGGTCACGTTGCTTTTGGGATTGATCCCCTCCACGCCCAGCTTGTCCAACGGCGAGGGCAGGAAGTCGACGATCGCGTCCAGCATCGGCTGGACGCCCCGATTGCGCAGGGCGGCGCCGGCCAGCACCGGCACGAAGCGGTTCGAGATGGTCCCCTTGCGGATGGCGGCCACGATCTCGGCGCCCGCAATCGGCTTGTCCTCCAGGTACTTCTGGAGCAGTTCGTCATCGAACTCGGCGACCGCCTCGACCAGCTGCTTGTGGTAGAGCTCGACCTGGTCCCGCATCTCGACCGGGACCTCCTCGGTCTCGATCGTGGTGCCCAGGTCGTCGGTATAGGTGATCGCAACCTTATTAATAAGGTCGACGACGCCTTCGAACTTCTCCTCGCTGCCGATCGGAAGCTGGATCGGGACGGCGTTCGCCCCCAACCGCTCGCGGATCGACTTGAACGAGGCGAAGTAGTCGGCGCCCATCCGGTCCATCTTGTTGATGAAGGCGATCCGGGGCACCTCGTAGCGATCGGCCTGCCGCCAGACCGTTTCCGACTGGGGCTCGACGCCGGCGACCGCATCGAAGACGGCGACCGCGCCGTCCAGCACGCGCAGGCTCCGCTCGACCTCGACCGTAAAGTCTACGTGCCCGGGTGTGTCGATAATGTTGATCCGGTGGCCGCGCCAGTTCGCCACGGTGGCCGCCGAGGTGATCGTGATCCCCCGCTCCTGCTCCTGGACCATCCAGTCCATGGTCGCGGCGCCGTCATGCACCTCGCCCATCTTGTGGATGCGGCCGGCATAGAAGAGGATGCGCTCCGTCGTGGTCGTCTTCCCGGCATCGATGTGGGCCATGATGCCGATGTTCCGGACCTTGTCGAGCGCGTAAGTTCGAGCCATTTTTGTTTCTGCCAATTTCCTAGTACCTGAAGTGGCTGAAGGCCTTGTTGCTCTCAGCCATCTTGTGCGTCTCTTCGCGGCGCTTGATGGTGGCGCCCACCCCGTTGGCGGCGTCCATCAGCTCCCCGGCGAGCTTCTCCTGCATACTTTTCCCAGATCGGGCCCTGGCGTAACGTACGATCCAGCGCCGGGCCAGCGCCGAGCGGCGGTCGGGCCGGATCTCGACCGGCACCTGGTAGGTGGCGCCACCGATCCGGCGGGGCTTCACCTCGAGCACCGGGGTGGCATTCTTCAGGGCCGAGTCGAACACCTCGATCGGGTCCTTCTTGGCGACCTTCCGGATCCGATCCAGGGAGCCATAGACGACCCGCTCGGCGGTGCTACGCTTGCCCCGCTGCATCACCACGTTGACGAACTTGGCTACGCCCTCGTGTGTGTAGACGGGGTCAGGCAGGATGACACGCTTGTGAATGCGGGGACGCCGCGGCATTAGGCCTTCTTCGCCTTCTCGCGCTTGGCGCCGTACTTCGAGCGGCCCTGCTTGCGCCCCTTGGCGCCGGCCGTGTCGAGGGTGCCGCGGACGACGTGGTAGCGGACACCAGGAAGGTCCTTGACGCGGCCGCCGCGGATCAGGACCACCGAGTGCTCCTGGAGATTATGGCCGATGCCGGGGATGTAGGCGGTGACCTCCTGGCGGGAGGTCAGGCGGACCCGGGCGACCTTCCGAAGCGCCGAGTTCGGCTTCTTCGGCGTGGTCGTGTAGACGCGCACGCAGACGCCCCGCCGCTGCGGGGAGCCTTGCAGCGCCGGTGCCTTCGTCTTTTTCACCAGCGGCTTGCGGCCGTATCGGATCAGTTGTGAGATGGTGGGCATGATTTGACCTCGCCCGATTTTCGGGCGCGAAGCGCCATTCTACGGCCGTTTCGGCTCGGCTGTCAAATAGGGGCGGCGGCCGTCACTCGTTCCCCTTGATCGAGGCCAGCGGAACAAGCTCGTGCTCGACCGTAGCGAGCCCGGCGCGCGTCACGGCCCCCACTACCTCGCGGGACGACTTGTACGCATCGCCCGACTCGTCGATCGGGACGTTGCCGTCCAGGTTGACCACGATCCCCGCGGTGCGGTAGTCCCGGTCGATATCGACCTGCTTGAGGGTCTTGCGGGCGGCGCCGCGCGACATCCGGCGTCCGGCGCCGTGGTTGACCGAGTAGCCGCTGATGGCGGCGGTGGGGGTCGCCCGCAAGATGAAGCTGGTGTCGTGGTTCGACCCGGGAATCAGGATCGGATGACCCGCGTGCTCCCACTCGGTTCCCTTCAGCGAGTCGTGGCCGGCCGGAAACGCCCGGGTCGCGCCCTTTCGGTGAACGTGCACCCAGCCGAACTCGGGCGAGAGCTCCCGCTGAACCAGGTTGTGACTGATCTCGTAGACGAGGCTGAGCGGCTTATGGAAGACCTCCTCGAAGGCGAGCGCGATCTGTTCGAACATGGCGAAGCGGTTGACGATGGCGAAGTTGGCGCCGGCCGCAACGGCATTCAGGTAGCTGGCGTAATGCGGAGAGTCCGGCGTGAAATAGCCGAGATCGAGCGCCTTGATCGTCGGATTCTCGGCCCTGGCGAGGTGGAAGTAATTCGTCGCCAGGCCGTGCCCGAATCCCCGGCTGCCCGAGTGCATCTGCACATAAAGCCGGTCGGTCCCGACGTTCCCCTGCAACTCGATGAAGTGGTTGCCGCCGCCGAGCGTGGCCAGTTGCGGCACCCCGCGTTCCGGCCGGCCCGGCCCACCCCACGGCGGCTGCCAACGGTCGTCGACCGGGATGGCGTCGCGCTCGCTGCGCGAACGGTCGATCTTCGCGCCGTAGCGCTCGACGTAGTAGCCGGCGCCGCCCCGGATGATGGCCTCGAACTCGTTGCGCGTCAGGTCCTTGAGCGGTGTCCGGCTGGCCCGCCCCGGCCCGAGCGCGATTCGCCGCGTCACCTCCCGGTTGAAACGCAACCGGTTGTCCGGGGTCGCGGCCGCGGTGGGCACCTCGCTCGAGGCGCTCATCATCCCGCAACCAATGTCGTAGCCGACAGGCCCCATCGCGACCGCCCCCGTGTCGGCATCCGTGAGCAGCACGGTGCCGATCGGCACGCCGTAGCCGTGATGCACGTCCGGCGTGATGGCGACCATACGCACCCCGGGGAAGCTCGCCGCATTGACGATCTGCGGATAGATCGAGTCCTCGACGCTATCTAGCAATGCCGGCGTCAGGAAGAGCCGAACCGGCACATCACTCGTGTCTTCGGTGGCGAGCGTGTAATAGCCCTGGCCGGTATCCCGGACCTGGTCCTTCCAACTCATCTGGCGCGGCTAGAAGGGCTTGAGGATCATAAGCCAGAGCAATAGGGCAGGGCGACCACGCCGATGCCGGGGATGAGCCCTGCCGGCGCAGCCTCGACGCGCCGGCGAATCTCGTCCGGCGGCGCAGCAGGCGACGACGCGATCCCTCGCCCGGATCGGACGGGAAGCCCAACCGCGGCGCGCACCTCGTTGTACCGACGACCAAGGACGGACATCACGCCGATGGTGACGATCAACAACCCAAGGGCGGCCCAGATCCAGCCGCGAGACCACCAACGACCCTGAAAACCCAGGAACAGTCCGGTGACGACGATCAGCAGGATGGAGGCGTACATGACGTTGGTCGTGCGCTTCGACAGGTCAGTCAGCGACCGAATGCCGTCGGGGGTCTTCTCCTGACGCAGGCGAAGGCCCACGGCCGCCGAGGTCCCGTGGGCCAGGAGGAAGCCGGCCACCGAAGCGATGTGGGCGAACAAGAACCAACCGTACATCCTCTGGATTATGGAGGCGGGCGAGCAGCCCGGCAAGAATCAACTCGACCCCCAGGAGGATATAGGCCTGCTGAGCGAACCGGTTGGTGAACAGGAATACGAGGAATGCAAGGCCGCACCAGAGGATGAGCTCGCCGGCCCCCGGCTTGCTGATCAACCGCCGCCAGGCGAGCAGCCAGGCCACGAGCACGAGCGGTAGCTGGATCAAGAGAAACGGAAACGCATCGCGCGCGCCATGGATGATGCCGGACTGAAGAAGGATCGAGGAAAGACCGAGACCCTGGATAGGATAGGCTTCCGCGCCACCCGCAAAGTTGAAGAGCAGGGTGTCCGCGACAAAGGCGCCCACGTTCCATAAGAGGAACGGCGCCAGCAGGACGCAAACCGTCGCGACGGCCACGCCGGCGGCTCGAAGAAATTGGCGCCAGCCGATGTGCTGGCCGACGGCGTACGCCGCCAGCACCGGGACCGCGATGAGCGACGTCTGCTTGGTTGCGATCGCGAGGCCGATCAGCAGGCCGGCCAGAAGGAATTTACGGTTTGCCGTCGCCAGGGCAGCGGCAAGGATGAGAGCGACCATCGGGAGGTCGTTATCACCAAGGACGGCGAGCAAGCTGTGGCCCGGGATCAGGAAGAGGGCGATCGCGGCCATCCGGCCCGCTGTACCGGGGACGAGCCGTCGCAGGATCAACCAGACGGCGATCGCGGCCAGCAGCAACCAGATCCGCTCGTCCCACCAGCCGAGGACACCCTGGAACGCCGCCTGCACCGGGAGCGGTAGGACGATCGTCCCCGGCCAGTAATCGAGGTGATGCAAGGATGGGTTCGGAAATGGCTGGTTCCAAGGGGTTCGCTCCAGTCCGGTGCCCGTGTAGTTGAACCCGTAGGGGTCGACGCCTCGCATCAGGACGTTGCGCGCCAGCTGCATCTGGTAGGCGCCGTCACCGATCAGGGCGGTCGGTGAGGGGATCAGGTGCCAGCGAGCGATCCCCCCGATGACCGGCAAGGCATAGAGCACGGCAACAGTGATCACGCTCACGACTTCCTTGAGCCGGGGCCGAACGACGCTCGCGCCGATCGCGCAG
>VBGO01000257.1 GCA_005882525.1 Chloroflexota bacterium | reverse complement strand
CGAGTGCTATCCTGCCACCACGAGGAGGTGGCCAATGGCCATGCAAGCACGAGCGGCGGCGATGCTCCCGGCACAGGATCTCGAGCGAGCGAAGGCCTTCTATCGCGACAAACTGGGGTTCACGCCTACACAGGAGCGTGATCCGATGGGCGGCCTGTTCTATGAGCTGTCTGGCGGTACCGGCTTTGCGGTGTTCCAGAGTAGCGGGAAGGCGTCGGGGACCCACACGCAGATGGCGCTGGAGGTGCCAGACCTGGACGCGGCCGTCAAAGACTTACGGGCGCGCGGCCTGAAATTCGAAGAGTACGACAGCCCGGGGCTCAAGA
>VBGO01000256.1 GCA_005882525.1 Chloroflexota bacterium | reverse complement strand
GGACCGCCGGGATGTGACCTGGCCCAGCCAATCCCTTTTGCTGTTTCCCAGCGGCAGCAGAACATCAGGAGGGAAGTCAATTGCGGAAACTCAGATCGTTGACCTTGATGGCAGGCACCGGTGCTTTCGCCATCATCATGGCGGCGTGCGGTACCTCTACGGGCTCGACGTCAGCCAGCGCCACCGTGCCGGCGGGGCTCAGCGTCTCGTCCTTCGACGCGAGCTTTTCGGCGATGGCCCAGCTGAAGGGGCTGACGGCGGCCGGAAGCGGGCTTGTTGGGGTGATCCTCCCCGACACAACCTCGTCGACACGGTACGTCGCCTTCGACGAGCCGTATCTGAAGCAGGCATTCACCGCGGCCGGCTACTCATCATCGCAGTTCAAGATCGACAACGCGCAGGGCGATGATGCCAAGGAGCTGGCGCTTGCCCAGGCGGATATCACCCAGGGCGCGAAGGTGCTGATCTTCGATCCGCTTGACAGTACGGTCGGCGCGCAGATCCAGCAGTATGCGCAGTCGCATGGCGTCAAGACGATTAGCTATGACCGCGCTACCTTCCAGGGAACTAAAACGTACTACGTCAGCTTCGACAACGTCCAGGTGGGCAAGCTGATTGGCAAGGGTTTCAAGGAGTGCGTTACGGCCTGGGGCGTGTCGAGCCCGAAGGTCTTCACGCTGAACGGCGGCGAGGATACCGATCCGAATGCCGTCTCCTTCGCCCAGGGCTACAACTCCGAGATCTGGGGTAAGACCGACACGCCGTTGCCGGCCGGCACGACAAACAGTAACGGCTACACCCTGGTCGGCGACAAGATCACGCCGGGTTGGACCAATGCAACGGGTCAAACAATCTTCCAGCAGGCCTACACCGCGAACAAGAGCATCAACGCCACGGTCGAGGCGAATGATGGTCTGGGCAACGCCGTTATCACCGTCCTCAAGAACTCCGGCGTTGCGGCCAAGAAGGTGCCGACCACCGGCCAGGACGCGACACTTCAGGGCATGGTCAACGTGCTGCAGAACTACCAGTGCGGTTCGGTGTACAAGGCCGTCTATCTCGAGGCCCAGGACGCCGTCGCGCTGGCGACGATCCTGCGGGCGGGCCAGACGCCGCCCCCCGCGTTGCTGAACGGCACGACCAAGCCGCCGACGGGCGTGAGCGGCAACGAGCAGCCCGCGTCCCTCCTGGTGCCGATCTGGGTGAACGCCTCAAATATGAATTCGACCGTAATCAAAGACAAGTTCGTGGACAAGACCCAGCTCTGCACCCAAGCCGGGGCGAGCGCCTGCACCGCAGCCGGCATCAGCTAGATTACGAAGGCGCCGCCGCCGACGCGGCGGCGCCTGGTCTCGTCCCGCGATAAAGTGAAGGCATGGCGCAGGTGATCAAAGACTCGCAGGCCGGGGAGCCCCTCCTCAAGGCCCGCGGCATCGGCAAGCACTTTGGCCCGGTGCAGGCGCTGACCAACGTGGACCTGGACCTTTATGCCGGCCAGGTGACCGCGCTCTGTGGGGACAATGGCGCCGGCAAATCCGTTCTCACCAAGTGCATCGCCGGGATCTATCAAATCGACCATGGTCAGGTCATCTGGGAGAACCACCCGGCTCATATCCGGACCCCGCGGGACGCGGCCTTGCTGGGTATCGAGACGGTGTACCAGGATCTGGCCCTGGCTGACAACCTCGACATCGTGCAGAACATGTTTCTCGGCCGCGAACGGGTGCAGAACGGGTTCCTGGACGAAGACGATATGGAGCGGGCGGCCGGCCGGACTCTCGCGGACCTACGGGTGACAACGGTGCGGTCGATCCGGCAGCCGGTTAGATCGCTGTCGGGGGGCCAGCGGCAATCCGTCGCCGTCGCCAAGGCGGTGATGTGGAACTCCAAGTTGGTTATGCTCGACGAGCCCACCGCCGCGCTGGGGGTGGTTCAGACGAGGATGGTCCTGGAGTTGGCGCGGCGGCTGCGCGACCACGGCCTCGCCGTGATGGTCATCTCGCACAACCTCAACGATGTGTTCGAGGTCGCCGATCGGATCGCGGTCCTCTACCTGGGCCGGATGGTGGCGCAGGACCGCGCCTCCGCCTTTGACCGTCAGAGTGTCGTCGACTATATGACGACCGGCGCCTCCAGTCGGTCGGCGCCGAGCGTTGCTGGGGACGGGGAGAAGCATGGCCCGCGCTGAGGCGCCGGAAGCCGCCCCGGATCCGACGGCTGCTGCGGAGGCCGCCCAGCTCGAACTCCCACCTGAAATCGCCGCCCAGTCCCTGGGCGAATGGCTCCGCGCCTGGGCAACGAGGATCCGGAGTGGCGATAGTGGCGTCCTGCCGGTCATCTTGGGCTTCGCCGTCATCATGGTCGTTTTCCAGGCGATCAGTCCCAACGGCGTCTTCCTCTCGGCGAACAACATCGTCAACCTCTTTCAACAGAGTGCGGTGTTCATGGTGCTGGCCATGGGCGAGATCTTTATCCTCCTGCTCGGCGAGATCGACCTATCGATCGGGTACGCCGGTGCGGTCGGCGCCGCCGTCGCCGTCCAGCTGGTGCAGCCGGGTACCACGAAATGGCCATGGTGGGGAGCCATAATCGCCGGGTTGCTGGTCTGCGCACTGATCGGCGCCGTGCAGGGCACCCTGATCACCCGGCTTCGGCTGCCCTCATTGATCGTCACCCTTGCCGGGTTGCTGATCTGGAACGGGGCGATGCTGCTCATTCTCCTGCTGGGTCCTTTCTCCGGCTATCCCAGTCTCGCCGGCAACAACCCGAATTTGCAGGTCCTCTACAACCTGATGTGGGGCTCGATCGACCCCGTCGTGAGTTGGATCGGTGCGGCCGTGGTCGTCATCCTGATCGGGACCCTGTTATGGCTTGGTGACAGTCGCCGCCGTCGAAGCGGACTGGTCGCACCACCCGCCAGCTTGACCCTCTTGAAGATCGCCCTGATCGCCATCGTCGCCGTCGTTGTGGTCGCGATCTGCAATGTCAACCGGGCGGCCATCGGTACGCTCGAGGGCGTGCCCTGGGTCATCCCCATCGTGCTGGCGGTGTTCGGCGCGTGGCTGGTGCTGCTCCAGCGAACCCGGTTCGGGCGCTATGTCTACGCCATTGGCGGCAACCCGGAGGCGGCGCGCCGAGCCGGCATCAAGCTGGCCACGATTCGCACCTGGTGCTTTGTCCTTTGCTCGTTTACGGCCGGTATCGGGCTTTTGCTGTACGCCTCGTATCTGGGTGGAATGTCGAACAACGTCAACGGGGGCCAGCTCGTCCTGTATGCGGTCGCCGCGGCTGTCATGGGAGGAACCAGCCTCTTCGGTGGCCGAGGAAAGGTCCTGCACGGCGTGCTCGGCGGTCTCGTCATCGGCGGGATCTACAACGGCCTTTACCTGCTCGGCATCGCCGTCCAGTGGCAGTTCATCGTTACCGGTCTGGTCCTGATCGTCGCCGTCTCGATCGACGCGCTCTCTCGCCGGAGCGCAACGTCGGGTAGCGCCGCGCGGGTCTGACCGCCTCAAGCCCTGCTTGAGGCCGAAAGGCGGGGCGGATAGTTGATGCCGACTGGTCTATGTGGTATAGTCGACATCGACTAAACGATGAAGGCTAATGCGCCGCTTCCAAGGACACCGCTGGCCCTGGCAGTCATGAACCTGCTGATGGAACAGCCGATGCATCCCTACGAGATGAAATCGAGGATGAAGGAACGCGGCCACGACCAGGTGGTCAAGATCAAGGGTGGCTCGATCTACGACACCGTGGAGCGGCTCGAAAAGGGCGGCTTCATCAAGTCACAGGAAACCAGCCGCGAGGGGCGCCGGCCGGAGCGCACCGTGTACGCGATTACGGACACGGGT
>VBGO01000255.1 GCA_005882525.1 Chloroflexota bacterium | reverse complement strand
GCGCCGCTGAGCGTGTTCTCCGCCGTCGCCCGCTCGGCTGGCGGCTCCGCCCCCGCCGCGATCGCGTCCGCACGCGCCCGGGCGACCTCATCGAAGACGCCGCGCTCGTGACTGGCATAACCCTTCACTGTCTCCACCAGATTGGCGATCAGATCATGCCGCCGCTTGAGCTGGACGTCGATATCCGAGTAGGCTGCCCGGACCTGCTGCCGTAGCGCGACAAACCGGTTGTAGAACACCGCCAGCAGCACCAGCAGGATGGCGACGACGACCGCGAGCACGATCCATCCAGGCATCTGCTCCTCTCCTTACCAGGCTCCCCCACCGCCGCCACCGCCGCCGCCACCGGAGAAGCCGCCCCCGCCGCCGCCGCTGCCTCCACTCCCGGCCGGGGTCTGCGCCACCGCCGTGCTCAGGTTGCTCGAAAAACCTTCCAGGCTGCTGGCGAATAGCACCGGCGTAAAAGCGCCCTGTCCCTGGTACCAGGACGACACCGCCCCGCTCGTATCGATGCCCTCGAAAGCCTTCGCCCAGCGGTGCACGCAGCCGAAGACGATGGCGTACGGCAGGTACTGGGTAAAGATCTCCGCCTTTTCCGCGAACGCCTGCCGGTCTTTCTCGGCCGAGTTCATGTAGCGACGAAATCCGAGCGTCTTCTTGAATAAGTCTGTTCCCAGGCCCGTGCGGCGCGGCATCCAGTGGCTGGTGGTGATCATCACCGCGCCCAGCAGGATGATGGCGACGCCAAGCAGCCCCCAGCCGGCGAGCACCCCCAGTGCAAGGCTCGCCACCCCGCCAACAACGATGACGGCGATGCCGAGGCCGGCCCAGATCAGTCTCGCGGTTTGCGGATTGGAGGTGAACCATTTCAGCCGGGCGGAATCCGCATACAGCAGGCCTTCGGCATGGTTCAACGTGCTGCTGAAGGTCCCCTTTAGACTCGAAAGTCGAGTCCCAGACTTGCTGCCGTCGAAAAGCCCCTCGAAGATCTTCTTCTCGTATGGAAGCAGGTCGCGGGTGTCGTCCTTCATCGGGACCAGCTCCCAGTCATGCTTGCCCTTGACATCTTTGATGACGAGGTATCCGCGCACCGCCAGGTCGACGATCGTCGCGGTCACGTCCTTGGTATCCGCGCTCTCGTCCAGGATCAGGCCCAGTTGCGCTGGGCGAAGCTTGTCGGGCGGCGCATACTCGGGCACCACGGCCTCCGGTCGAAAGAGAGGCCGGACCCGCTCGGTCGGATCCCTGGTCGAGTAGTACGCGGAGGCGTATTCCATGTCGCGGCCTCGCCGCCAGACCATCCGGCCCAACCACACCGCGCCGATCAGGAAGATCAGGACCGCACCGGCCACGGTCGCTGGACTGATGTCGAAGAATTCGAGGAAGGTCCGAGGTTTGGCCTTCAGCATCGGGGCAAGGTTGTTGCCGGCGACGCCCTTCTTCATGCCGACCAGGATCGTCAGCTGCTCGCCCGGACTCAACCCGCGGGTGGCGCCGAATTGCGCCTGGCCTGGCATCGATGAGCTGCGACAGGCTTCTCGTGACGCCGTCTCGCCCTGAAAACAGTTGATCCAGAGCAGGCCGTTCGCGGGGACAGCCACCGTCGCGCTCGCCTCCGTGATCGCGACTGCCCATTGCTGGCCGGTAGCGTTCCAGTAAAGCTCGTCGTGGTCGCCAAACGCGTTTAGCGCGCCGGCGACGGTGTAGGCGAGGACGTAGGTCTGCTTCCCGCTCAGCGTTTGGTTCGGGTCACCGATCTTGATTTCCCGGTCGGCGCCGTTGTCGGAGACGGAGTACTTCCAGTCACGACCCGCGCCGTCCGTCACCGAGTCGACTGTCAGGTCGTAGACCCTGTTGGAATGCTGGTCCCATTCGTAGACAATTGGGATGTCCCGAAAGATGCCGTGATGCTGCTCCGTTCGAAAGTCCACCTTCAGCGTCTCATGCACGTTCATCGTGGAATCCGAGTTGACAGTGATCGCCACGTCGAAGGCATCGATCGCCCAGCCCTCATCGGCTGCCGCAGGCACCGCCTGCGAACCCAGCAGCGCCCCCACCAGAATGGCGGCGGAGAGCCATCGCACGCGGCTGATTATCCCTCTCACAAAGTGAGGCCTAGCGCCGCGGCCGCCTCCCGCGGGCCGGCCCGTCGCGGTGGGGCAGATAGGAACGATCGCCGATCCATTCTGCCGGGATGATCGCCAACGCGCGGGCCAGGCCGTTGATCGGCGAGGCGTAGTTGGAGCGAAGCTTGGCGAAGATGGTCCAGGCCTCATCGGCGGGTTTGCAATGATAACCGGCCTTCTTCAATCGCGCCCACGCCTGGTCGAATTCGAAGCGCTCGATGACGGGGCTGTCATCCCGAGGTGTCCAGCGGCGGAAGTACCAGGACAAATCCTCGACCAGATGGTTTCCGACACGGTACATCAGTTTCGCAGGGCCTTCCGACTTGTCGTCGACCGTGCTCATAACAAGCACGGCCGCATCCATCACGGCGCCAAACGAGTTGAGCCACGCCTCGTTATCGTGGCTCGATCGAAAGAACACCAGCATCGGATACGCTAGGTGGCTCTCGAGCACGGCCGCCGCCCACTGCCGCCAGTCGTCAAACGTCTTGATCAGCTCCTCAGGCATTCCGTGAGTCGAGGCCGTCTCCAGGATCTGCACGCCGGAGGGCGGCGCGCCGGCAAACGCATCCAGCGTTACGACTAACTCCTCACGTCTCTGGAACGAGGAGTACAGCGAAAAGAGCAGCGTGATGGCGAGCGCCCCCAGGATGACGCCCGTCGCACTTTCCGCGATGGTCGCCAACCGGGCCGGTACCCCCTCGGGCACGAAGTCGCCGTAGCTGAGCGGCACCAGGGTCGATGCTGAAAAGTACAAGGACGTGCCAAAGTTGTCCGGCACCGGACGCATTTCTTCGCGCACCCCGTCGATCATCAATCCGTACGCGAGCACCAGCCCCAGTCCCCACACGATGAAGGTGGCGAGCACCCCGACCGGCCCGTAGCTCGCCAGCCACCGCTCGCGCCGGGGGATGGACTCCATCCGCTCGCCGACCCATCGCCATAGCCACCAGATCCCTCGCAGCAAGTACCGAACCGTGGCCAGCTTGTTGATCGCCGGCCGCGGTAGGACGACCGACTGAAAGAGGTCGTACAAGATGATCAGTAGGAGGGCGATCCCGCCAAGGATCTCCCCCCAGTGGAGCATGGCCGATAGGAGCATGGCCCCTAATTGTGCCGTCTCGATCCCTCCCCCGTTTACCGGGCTCGAGGATTTCCATCCCCGGCGAGGCTGGGGCGGATAGTGAGTTAGGAGCAAATAGACAAGGGCGACCCACCCCGGAGGAAGACACGCGGTCGGTATGGCCCACCGTATATGACTTCCTCTGAAGGCAGGGACCTGAGCCTCGTCCGCATGGGAGCCCCTAACTCGCTGCGCGAGCGCCAGTCATCACAAACGATGACGCGGCTGCCGGCGCACGGGGACGGGCCGGCTGCCTATGATCGAGACAAGATGGCCCTCTACCCACGCTGGGCCGGAACGGACGCGGCTGCTCCTCCGCGTCCCTTCCACGACCGGTTCGCGGCCGGCCGCGAGCTCGCCAAACACCTTTCGGCCTACGCAAACCGGTCCGACGCGATTGTCCTGGGACTTCCGCGTGGGGGCGTAGCGGTCGCCTATGAGGTAGCGCGCGCGCTGAATCTC
>VBGO01000254.1 GCA_005882525.1 Chloroflexota bacterium | reverse complement strand
GTTGAATCGACACTCGCCCGTGATCTCAGAGGACTGCATAGTGAATCGGTTCACTATCCGGCATCCTCACGACGGCTGTCAAATCGCAACTCGGAAAGGGTCAGTTTCTCGCGGCGCGTGATTGACGCGCAAGGCACGGGCGCTGGGAACCGCGAGACTCGCCAGCCATCCGCAAAGGCAGACCAGCGTGACGAGTGGCCAGATCGGCGCGCCATAGAGCGGCACGTACATGCCGAGCGTAAGGGCCTGCTGCCAGCGTGGCGGCTTTGCGCGCAGAATCAGCCAGGCCGCGAGCACCAGCGCCGCGAGATCGTAAAAATTAACGTACGGGCTGACCAGCATGCTGCTGAGCAGGCCGATCGCAATCGGGCGGGAAGGGCCGCTACCACGCTCACGCCAGACGATGAAACCGGAGACGCCGAGCACGCCCGCGATTCCGACGAGGGCCACTGGCAGCGGCAGCTGACGAAGCAACGAGGACTGGATCGATCCAGGAACGTCTTTGACCGAATCGAGCGACTGGAGAATGTGATGGAACACCGCGGTGCCGGTGGTCAGCAGCGCCACCACCGCGAGTGGCACGCTGACGACGATCCACGCGAGGAAGACACGCCCATAGCCTGCCAGGAGAAGCGCAAGGGGAACGAGGAAGGCGATCTGTGGCTTGAGGATGAGCGCGCTGAGGGCTAAGCCGGCAAGCCAGGGCCGTTCGCGGGAGAGCAGCCACCACGACACGGCGATGACCGCCACGACCACCAGGCTGACCTGGCCGAACAAAATGCCGACGAAGACCGGGAGTAGCGCCGCGGCGCCGATGCCGTGAAACGTCCGAATGAGCCCCCGGCCCGGCGCGGCGAGGTACCAGATGATCACGAAAGCGGCCGCCAGCACCCCGGTCCAGATCCATGCCGCCACCACATAGGGTAGAAAGCTCAGCGGCGTCACCAGCCAGACGAGTTCCGGCGGGTTGAGATACGGCAGAGGTTTGCCGATGGCAGCCGTAACCGGCGGCAGGAAGACCGCAGGGTCGTAGATCGCCGCCCAACCGAGCGCTCGTCCGAGCCGAGCGGCGAGATAGTAGACATAGAAGTCTGGCTGGGCGAGCCGGTAATGAAGCGTGGAGGACCACTGGAGGTCGATAAACATGAGCCCCGCGCTGATGCCAGTGGCGGTCGTAATCCCATGGCCACGCCGCAGTCTCATCTCAGGCGGCCTCTCGGGTGGCCGCCCTACCGCCGGGCCGCGTCCGGAGCAGGGCGAGGCCGACGCACGCGAGCCCGACGTTGACGACGGAGTCCACCGCAAAGCCCGGCAACGTGGGTGCCACCGGAAAGGCGTGCCCAAAGGCGAGGATGAGCATGAAGTCATACATCCCATGAACGGCCATCACCGGCCAAATGGTCTTCATGCGCAGCCGCGCCGCCGCAAACAGGATGCCGACGAGCGCCGCCTCGAAAACCTGATAGAGGACACCGAGCTCATCCGCGCCGGGGAGGAAGAGGTTATCGACGTGGCTCAAGCCGAACAGGACTGCGGAGAGCATCACCCGCGAGAAAATGCTGAATCCGGCCAACGCCTCGAGGATGACGCCGCGGTACGTCGCCTCCTCCATGAAGACGCCGATCAGCATGAAGCCGACCTGGAGGCTGACCACGAGGACGGTGGTCGCCATCAGGCCTCGCCCCGACAGGCCGACGATTGGGAGAACGAGCATCAGCAGCAGGGGAATCACGACGTGCGGAGCACGCCACTCGCGTACCGGCGTGAAGCCCACGCGCCGCCACCACCTCAGGCGGGTCAGGACGACCGCGATGAAGAGGGCGGGTACCAGGACCAGCGCGAAGGGCATCAGGTATTGCCACCAGGAGGAGCCGCCGGCGGCGATGATCCCGCGAATCGTGACCAGGGTGCCGGCCTCGATGGTAAAGATGCCAAGCGCAAATCGCAGCGCCCCACGGCCCGGCGCTCGGATCAAGAGGATGCCAGCGGAGGCCAGGATCAGCCCGATGCGGAGCTTGACCAGCCAATCCAGACCGGGAAGGAGGTGCGTCGAAGCCGGATCCGCCATTCCGGTATGACGGGCGATAGTGGGAAACCCGCGAGGCGCGGGGCAGGACCCTGACGTCTATGCCGCCGGGATTTGAGGCTTATGCTCGCGTGCTCGTGGCCGGTAGGGTGGCATGCGTCAGACGCGGGTCGACATCGACGGCGATACGATCAATCGGTGGGCCGGCGAGTCGAGCCCTAGCGGCCGATCGCCTTGCCCAGCCGGCGGACCATCTGGCGCCAGGACAGCGCCGAGCGCACCCGGTCGAGGCCGCGTCGAGACGGCGGTGGCAGTTCCGGCTTGTAGCTGGCGCCGAACTCGCTGGCATAGGCCACCAGGTCTCGCAGCTCGAGCAGCGGGATCGCGTATTCCTTCGTGACCTCCTGGAGCAGCACCGCGGTTCGTTGTTTGACACCGGGGCTCTCGGGCCGACAGAGCGCCAGGGGTCGGGCGTGCTGCGCCCGCATGCCCTCGGGATGGATCACGATCCGCCCCCAGCAGAGAACGGCTCCCCCGAACATGTATGGCTCTTCGCGCAGCGCCCGGGTCATCGGGGCAACGTCGTGATAGGCATAGATGCCGCAACTACAACCTGGCTCCGGCGAGATCTGAAGCTCATCGTGCCGGTGCAGACCGGCGCGGGCGAGTCGCAGGCCGGGACGGGTTTGGCATTCCGCGTCCAGCCGCTCCAACGGCGGCCATAACGTCTCGGCCACCGGAGACTGCAGCCGGCCACGCGTCCACGCGTCATCCGGGTCCACCCGCCAGAACCGGTACCCGACGGCGGGGATCATGCCGGCGTGACGACCGGAACCTCTTCTTCCCTCTCGGTCCGCTGCGGCTCGCTCTCGGGCGCGAGCAGCGGCTCCGACATCGGTTCCGGCACTTCGATGACCCTGACAGGCTTGCTCGTGAATCCCATGATCCAGCCCTCGGTGTCAGACTAGCACTGAAGGCAGCCCGTCAGGTTCGCCGCTATTCAATTCCGGGTTCCATCACGGCAAACGCGAGGAGTGGATTTCCTCGCCTTGTATTTGGGCCATCAGCTAGAAGCCGCGCGTCAGGCGCCAGCCGGCATCGGGGCCATTGATCGGCGCGGCCGTGACCAGCGGCACCTCGGCCTGATAGGCGCCGGCTTCGATGAGTAGCGTGCCCACCCGCGTCCCGGCAGCCAACACGGTGGGCAGGTCGTCGAGCTTCACCCGGCGCGAGATGGCGGTGCCATCGACCAGCACCCAGGCGATCGATTGACTCGCCACGATCGTCCCAGCTTCGTCCCATGCCGTCCGATACCGGGCAATCACGTCGTTCTGGCGGACTACCGGACGGCGGTGTAGCGCCGGCGCCAGGCCCTGCAACAGTGTGCTGGTCGCCTTGAAGGCGCCCGCCAGGGCATTGGGCTGGCCCAGCACCGCGCCATAGACGCGTTGCGAAAGGCCATCGATCGTCAGGTCGGCCGCGACGACGAAGCATCCGCCGGCCTCGTCGGTGTGCCCGGTCTTGATCCCGATCACGCCGCCCTGACCGAGGAGGGTGTCGAGGTTGCGAACGACACCCGCCACCGGGAGGGTGGCTTGCGACTGGCCAACGATCTGGGCCAGCACTGGCAGCCGCATCGCGGTCTGGCCGAGCTTGATGAGGTCGGCCGGGATGCTCACACTCTGGGGGGAGAAGCCGCTGACATCGGCGTAATGCGTCGCACTCATGCCCAGCGCCGCCGCCCGCGTATTCATGCGGCCGACGAAGGCCGGCGCGCCGCCCGCGTCCCAGGTGGCCAGCATCTCGGCGAAGTTGCTGGCCGATGGCAGCAGCAATCCCTGCAGCAATTGGAACTCGGTGAGCTGCTCGCCGGCCACCACGGGAACGACCGACTCGCTCTGGTTTCGTTGGGCGAGAAAGGTGTTGACATCGGCTCGCGTGACGGTGAGGGTCGGACCGGGTTCATTCAGCGCCAGGGGGTGGTCCTCGAGCACGAGTAAGGCAGTCATCAGCTTG
>VBGO01000253.1 GCA_005882525.1 Chloroflexota bacterium | reverse complement strand
GCGCCCGGATCCTGCGCTTCGAACCGCCCCGCCGGTCGGACCGCGCCGGATGGGTGCGCAAGCTGGCCGAGGAGCGCGGGCTGACGATCACGCCCGGGGCGGTGCGGCTGTTGCTCGAGCGCTCGCAGCCGGACCTGCGGCTGCTCGACCAGGAGATCGCCAAGCTCGCCCTGTACGGGTCGCCGTCGACCCGGATCGACGAGGAAGCCGTCCGGGCACTGGTCAGCGACAGTCGGGAAGAAGAGATCTTCGCGCTCACGGATGCGCTCGGCAGTTCCCGGCCGGGTGAGGTGGCGGGGGTCTTGCAGTCTTTGCTGGACGCCGGACGCGAGCCGACCTGGTTGCTCTACACGCTGGTCAGCCACTGGCGCCGCTTGCTGCAAGCGCGTGCGGTCCGTGACCGGGGTGGGACGGTTGCCGAGCTGCAGGCGAAGCTGACGGACCATCCATTCGTGGTGGAGAAAGCCTTCCGCCAGGCGGCCGACTACAGCGCGGCCGAGCTGGACCGCGGCTTCCACGACCTGCTCCGCATCGAGGAGCAGATCAAGCTGGGTGAGCTCGACGCGCGGCTCGCCGTGGAGGGCTTCATCCTCGAGCAGGTGCTGAGCACCGCGCGCGGACGGTAACGGCGCTCAACGCAAAGGCCACTCCCGAAGGAGTGGCCTTTGCCCAAACGGTGCGTGGTTAGGGTCGGCTGCGGCGCACCAGGATCAGGCCGGTGCCACTCGCCGCGATGGCCAGTCCGAAGGCCAGCGCCAGCAGCGGTAGCAGCGGCATCGACGGTTGAATGGGCGCCTGCGGTTGCCCGGTGGTCGGCAGCGCCGGCACCGTGGCGGTCGCGCTCGTGGTGAGCGTTGCGCCTTCTTCGTCGACGACGGTGATGGAGAGGGTCTTGGTGCCGGACGTCGCGTAGGTATGCGAACCCGAGACGTCAAATTTCCCGTCGGCGGTCTTGGTGACGGTCCCGGCGGAAGTGGTGTTGTCGCCCCACTTGATCGTCGCCGTGAAGTCGGCAACGGCTGCCTGTGCACCCGCGCCATCGCTAAAGCTCGCCACGACCTGGCTCGAGGACTGGGAGGCGGTGGCGACGAAACTCTTCGGGGCTCCGGCGGTAAGCGCAGCATCCGCGATGGTCGCCTTCAACGTCGAGGAGACCTGGATATCGCCACTGTCGTGCAGGGTCACTTTCACGGTGTAGGAGCCTTCGATACCGGCATCGTAGACATGGCTTCCACTCACCAGTACGTTCTGGTCCGCCTCATCCGGCCATTCGATCTTCTCGGCCGCCGACGTTGTCCCGTCGCCCCAATCGATGGTGGCGGTCAGGCCGGGGTCGACCTGCCCGTCCTTGTCGTAGGCCGGGTTGTTGTCCCAGAAGGGCGCCTTGACGGTAACCTTGGTGCCCTCGGTGCCCGTGACGTCGGCAGCCTTACGGGCGCTTAATCCTAGGTCGTTAATGGTGGCGGTCGCCGTATCGGTGCCTTCGGCAGTCTGCTGATCAAGGTTGTCCTTGACCGTGACGTTGATGTGGAAGGTATCTGAGTCTTTATATGTATGGGTGCCCTCGATCGGGTAAGGGCCGTCGGCGCAGTGGATCACGCCTGTGCTGGTGCTTCCATCGCCCCAGTCGATGGTGGCGGTCCAGGCTATGGCCGCGAATTCGTCACAGGTTTGCTCACCGAGCTGAGGCCTGGTGATCTCCGGCTCATCTGTGAAGTAGGCAACAATCTGGTCGCTGACCTGCGAGCCCTCATTGGCCGTGAAGTCCTGGCCAGCGGTGACGACGATCTCTGGCGTCCGGGCGAACGCCACGCTGGCCGCCGTAACGAGTGCCGAGACGGTGATTGCAACCGTGCCTAGGATGCCAAGAAACCTTCGAACCGACCGACGCTGAATTGCGCGCATGGTTCCCTCCCTCCAAATACGAAGCTGTCGGGTCTAAGAAATTCTCAGGGTCCGACCGAGCACAAGTTCCCCCGATTTTGCCGCCGGCTACCGGCGGTTACCCGTCTCCTTCGAGTGAGTGTTATCCGGCGACGACTCATTGTCAAGTTTTTTGCCTTGCCCTAAAGGGCAAACTACCGGGAAATGCACGGCACCTGGCTCAGATCTTGACGGCGGTCACGATCCAGCGCTTGGTGTCGACGTTGAAAGGCCAGCAGGTGATGATCGTCAACCGGGCGTCGGACGTGGGCGCGAGGATGGTGACGGCGGTGGGCAAGACGATCTGGTGGCCGGTCACCTGGTAGGTCTGCACCTCGCTTCCGACGGTGAGCTGGACGGTATCCCCGGCTTTCAGGTCATACAGGTGGCCGAAGATATTGCCCTGGATGTCATCGTGTCCGTAGAGGACCGTGTTGCCGGTCCCGAAGCGGGCCGAGAACGCGTAGTGGGTCACCGCGTACCCGGGCGCGATCAGCATCACGCCCTTGGCGTCCGTACCCCGGTCGTAGACCGGCGCATTGCGGATGCCGATGCGTGGGATCGAGATGCGGGCGGTCACGGCGGTGGCCGGGGCAGCGGCCGCGGCGACCGCAGCGGCGTTCCGCTGGGCAGCCGCTTCGGAGGGGTGGATCGTCGGCTCCGCGGTTGGGGTGGGTGAGGCTGGGTGCGACGACGCACTCGAGGCGGTCGTCAGGATCTTGCTGGCGGTCGCGCCCAGCCCGGCCGGTGCGCGGCTCACCATGACGGCCACGATCGCGAGCAAGAGAAGGGCTCCAAGCGCGGTCAGGACGAGGCGCCCCCGCTTCATGCCCCCATGGTCTCCGGCCAGCACCGGAAAGTCAATCGGGCGGTGAGAGGGAGCCACACACGGTGGCTCCCTCGCGCGCGCGTTAGAGTCGTCGCCGCAGGACCAGGCCCGCCCCGGCGAGAGCGCTCAAGCCCATCAGGGCGATCGCCGGCCAGGGCACGTTCGGCGTGCTCGCCGGTCGGCCCGTCGCAGGCAGGACGATGGCGGTTGGCGTCGGCGACGTGACGACCGCGGCTTTGGCGTTGTGGATGGTGGCACTGACCGGTTCGGTCGTGATGGTGATATTCGTGTCGGCCGCCGCGGCCGCTCCCGTCGGTGGGGTCGATTCGTGCAGTGTGATCACGGACGTGACCGGCAATATTGGCAGGTCCAGGCTCTTGCCATTGCAGCCCAGCGTCAGGGTGAGACCGGCCGGCAGGACAATGGTTGCCGAGAGGTTACTGGCACCAACCACCTTGACGTGGATGGTCGGCGTGAAAACGGCATTCCCGGACACGCCCGCGTCACACGTCTTCTTTACGCTTCCGCCGACCTGCTGCGTATCGATGGCACCCCCATAAAATGAGGTGGTGCCCGAAGTTGGGCACGGCGCAGCGACGGGATGAATCTCGAACGAGCTATCGGCGGATGCGACGCCGCCCCCCGACAGAGCCCAGACCCGGATGGCGGCCGTGGACGTCTCCGAAACCGTGCCAATCGTCCACGAGTCCTCAAAAGTCCCGTTCTCGTTGGTCAGGCCGGTGCCGTTCTTTGTCCCGTCGTTCGCGGTGCTGCCGCCGATGGTCACTTCGATGTGGATCAGCACGTCAGGATCTGACGTCACCGTGATCTTCTGACTCTGCCCCACGACGGCGCAGTCCAACAGGATGGTTCCTGTGAACGACGACACCGCAAAGACCTGCGTCGCTCCGCTAAGCCCAATGAGAAGTCCGGCGGCCCCGCCGGCCGCGATGAGACGTTTGAATAGATGCAATTCCCTTCCTCCTCTACAGTTGCGCCCCGGCGCCCCGGTACTGTCTCATGCGCGAGCGCTATTTGTAAAGGGGGCTGGACCGAGGGTGCGCGGGAGGCTGGCTAGGCTTTCGTTTTTGCCGGTTTCGCCGCGGGTT
Source organism: Chloroflexota bacterium (assembly GCA_005882525.1). Classification (GTDB taxonomy): domain Bacteria; phylum Chloroflexota; class Dormibacteria; order CF-121; family CF-121; genus CF-13. Next base: position 237 of record VBGO01000253.1, on the reverse strand, counting down.
TCCTGGCGCTTGGGTTCGGGGCCGGGGCGCTGGTCCTGGCGGCGCCCTTGGCGGGGGCGGGCTTGCCGGCCGTGAGCTTCGCCAGCGCACTCATCAGGCGCGACTTACGCCGGGAGGCGTTGTTGGGGTGCAGTACGCCCTTCTCGGGGGCGGGCTTGCCGGCCGTGAGCTTCGCCAGCGCACTCATCAGGCGCGACTTACGCCGGGAGGCGTTGTTGGGGTGCAGTACGCCCTTCT
>VBGO01000252.1 GCA_005882525.1 Chloroflexota bacterium | reverse complement strand
GGCCACCCATGCCACCCTGTCCCTCGACTTCGGCGCTGGGGAGGCGCGGCTCATCATCGAGGACGACGGGCGCGGCTTCGACGTCGATGCCCGGCCGGCGCGCGGGATCGAGCAGGGCCATGGCCTGACCAACATCGAGGAGCGCGTCCGTGAGCTTGGCGCCAGGCTCGACCTGGAAAGCGCGCCCGGTGCCGGCACCCGGCTGGAGGCGGTCTTTCCGTACCGCCGATGAATACCGGGATAGTCCGCCTGCTGATCGCCGATGACCACGAGATGATCCGGCTGGGGCTGCGATCGATCCTCGAATCCGACCCGCGAATCCGGGTGGTCGGCGAGGCAGCCTCGCCCCAGGATGCGGTCTACCAGGCCGCCCTGCTGCGCCCCGATGTCGTCCTGCTCGACGTCCGGATGCCGGGTGGCAGCGGGATTGACGCGTGCCGCGAGATCCTGGGGCGGAACCTGGGCAGCAAGGTCATCATGCTGACCTCCTACGCCGACGAGGATGCGGTCTACGAATCGATCATGGCCGGCGCCTCCGGCTACCTCTTGAAAGAGATCAACAAGACTGGTCTGATCGACGCGGTGATCGCCGTTTCGGAGGGCCGCTCCCTCCTCGATCCCGAAGTCACCCGAAAGGTCCTGGAGCGGATCCGCAAGATGGCGGCTAGCACCGACGAAGTCGCCCGGGCGGCGCTCTCCGACCAGGAAAAGCGAGTGCTTCGGCTGGCCGCCCACGGCAAGACGAATAAGCAGATTGCGGTTGATCTTTTCCTGTCCGACAAGACGGTCAAGCATCACATCTCGAACATCCTGAGCAAACTGAACCTCAGCTCGCGCGCCCAGGCTGCCGTCTGGGCCACCCAGCACGGGTTGTTGGACGAGTTTCCCGAGCGCAAAGCCAGTTAACGGTCGCCGCCGGAATCGGCGGAACTGCACGTTTTGCTAACGGAGAGGCTTGCGCCGGGTATCCGCCGTTCGGCCAGAAGAGGGGCTGACCGGCGGATAAGCCAGGGGGCCGGCGCAGGCTACGCTCTCCGATACGTGCTCGTGCATTGCGTATGAATCCAGGAGGACCCGATGCTGCTCGTTGACAAACTCAACAAAGGCAAGCTTCCGGAGAAGCCGGACAAGGGCGAGCCCGCGGCACCTCCGGCCCTGTCCAGCCTGGTCGTGAAGCCGCAAGGGATCGCGGCCCGGGTCCCGAACGTCGACCGCATCAAGAAAGCCGTCCACGAGCGGCTGATCCAGTCGCTCGGGCTCAACTCCGACACGGCCTCCAGCGACCTGGTCCAGCGCCGCATCGCGGAGCTTGTCGACGAATACTGCGAAGAAGCCAAACTCAAGCTGACCAAGCACGATCGTGATGAGCTCGCCGAGCTGATCATGCACGACGTCCTCGGCCTGGGCCCGCTGGAGTCCTTGCTCGAGGACCCCGAGGTCAGCGAGATCATGGTGAACGGCCCGAAGACGATCTTTGCCGAGCGCCGCGGCCGCCTCACCCAGTCCGAGCTGGTTTTCGAGAACGAACGCGAGCTGCGCCGGGTCATCGACCGGATCGTGGCCCGGATCGGTCGCCGCGTCGACGAATCCTCGCCGATGGTCGACGCCCGCCTTCCCGACGGCTCTCGGGTGAATATCGTGATTCCCCCGCTCGCCGTGCAGGGGTCGAGCATCACCATCCGGAAGTTCTCCCGGGTGCCCTACAAGGTGCAGGACCTCGTCACCTTCGGCACGCTGAACAACGACATGGCGAACTTCATCCGCGCCTGCGTGCGCTCACGAATCTCGATGGTGGTGAGCGGCGGAACCGGCTCGGGCAAGACGACGACCCTGAACGTGCTCTCCAACTTCATCCCGGATACGGAGCGCGTGGTCACCGTCGAAGATACGGCGGAGCTCCAGCTGCGGCAACGCAACCTGGTTTCCCTCGAGGCGCGCAGCGCCAACGTCGAAGGCCGCGGCGCGGTCGCGATTCGTGACCTGGTGGTGAACGCCTTGCGGATGCGGCCCGACCGGATCGTCGTGGGCGAATGCCGCGCCGGCGAAACGCTGGACATGCTCCAGGCGATGAACACCGGCCACGACGGCAGCATGACCACGGTCCACGCCAACAGCCCCAAGGATGCCATCAACCGGCTCGAGACGATGGTCATCATGGGCGGCTCGGACCTGCCCTTCCAGGCGATTCGGGAACAGATCGTTGGTGGGATCACGCTGATGGTGCAGCAGGCCCGCCTGCGTGACGGCCGCCGGGTGGTGACCCACATCTCCGAGATCACCGGGATCAACGGCAACCACATCCAGTTGCAAGACATCTGCCTCTTCGACCAGACCGGTATCGACGAGGAGGGTAACGTCCTTGGCACCTTCCGGTGGACCGGGATCGTGCCCAAGCTGCTGCCCCGATTGAAGGCGAACGGTGAAGACTTCTCGACCGAGGTATTCGGCCAAAGCGGCCTGCAGGTGATCGAGGGCCAACCCCGCCACGCCGGCGGCGGCGCAGCGCTGGACGCCACGGCGGACTGATCGATGCCGAAGTGGTTGTCCCGGCGGCAGCAGCAGCCCTCTGAGAAGCCGGCGCCTCCGGCGCAGCCCGGGCCCGCGAAGACGCCACCCGCTAGGACCTCACAACCGGCCTCCCCAGCACCGGCCGCCCCGGCTCGGCGTGCGGCGGACGTCGCGGCCGACGGTCGTTCCCTCCAGGTGCAATTCGACGAGGCTCATGCGGTCCAGAACCGCCTCCGCCAGGACCTGGCCGAGCTCCTTAAGGCGCATCGCCAGCAGGGGCGGGTGCTGGAACGAAATCAGAAGTTGCTCGAGCAGACGGAAGAGGAGCTCAGCCGCCATCGCGGTCGAGCGGCCGCCCTGGAAAGCGAGGTCGCCGAACTTCGGAGCGTTGCCGACCAGCATGCCGCCCGGGTCCAGGAGCTGGAGCAGGTGGCCGCCAAGCACGCCACCCTGCAGACGGCCTACGAGACCGTCGACCGGGAGCGACAGGATCTGACCGTCCGCCTCGCGGAGCTGACCCGGAGCCGGGCCAATGCCACCTCCGAGCGTGACCGGCTTGCCGGCCAGCTCGCCACGGCGCACGCGACCATCGCCGCGCGCGACGCCGAGGTGGCGGCTCTCACCGTGGAACGGGAAGGTGTCGAGGCGCAGATCAATGGGCTGAATGCGCAGCTCGAGGAATCGAAGCGCGGCAATGCTCGGCTGCAATCAGATCTGGAACGCGCGCTCGAGGAAGCGGCCGTTCACCATCGCCTCCAGCTGGAGTTCGACGCGCTCTCCGCTCGCTGGGACGTGGCTCGCGCCCAGCTGGCCGAGGCCGAGCAAGCCTTGAAGACCTCGCAGGCGACCATAAAAGCCGCGCAGCGGTTGTCGTCGTCGGTCGAGTGGCGCGGCGCGCTGGACAGCGTGCTGGACGCGGCGTCAGAGCTGGTCCGCTTCGAGCGCGGGACACTGGCGCTCGTCGACGAACTGCAAGAAGAGCTGAAGGTGGAGGCCGCGCGCAACAGCCCGATC
>VBGO01000251.1 GCA_005882525.1 Chloroflexota bacterium | reverse complement strand
CCGATGGCACTGGCAATCGGGCCGCGAATTGATCCCGGCGCCGCCATCCACCGCAAGTCGCGGCACACCGGCTGGTTGTACCGGCGATGAAGCCGCACGTCCGCCGCGGTCGCGCCGCGAAAGAGAAGCGAATCGCGCGTGCCAAAGCTCGCCGGGCCGCCTCGCTGAAGCCAGCCGCATAGGCCGTCCGCGCCGAAAACCTCCCACGACCGCTGGGTGATTCGCGCGTCATTCTTGTTTGCCTCTTTACCAGTACTGAATACCTCCTGGCACCGAGCGTCCAGAAGCTGTTACACCGGCGAGCGCCGGCGGCCGATTCCCCCGCCTTTTCCACCCATCGACGGCTGACCGATATGGGACCGGGCCGGACGGCCACCTTGGATCACCGTACCCGTTTGTTTGCGTCCGGGACGGCCCCCAAGATGGGCGGCGCGCGTCCGACCGTCCACACGAGGTTCTCTATTTGTGAGATTTCCCATCCCGGCAGTTCCCGTCCGCGCGGTCTGTCTTGCCGCGGCCATCGCCATGGTGACCGCCCTGGGCGGCCCGGTTGCCGCCTCGGCCGACAACTCGATCAGCATCGACATCATCAGCCAGCAGGACCCCGCCTGGGCGGGGGCGCCCCTCGGCAGCTCCGCGACGGAGACGATCGGCTCGGCCGGCTGCGCCATCACGGCGGTCACGATGATGCTTCGCTACTACGGTCTCACCACGGACCCCGGCGCCTTCAACGCCTGGCTGACCGCGAACGGGGGCTATGCGTTCGACGACCAGCTGATCTGGGCTGCCGTCACCGGTTATGCGAATGGACGCCTGGCTTTCTCAGGGTGGCTCGGCCCCGATCTCGGCGTCATCAAAGGTGAGCTCGACGAGGGGCGGCCGGTGGTGGCCGAGGTCCTCCTGTACGGCAATCAGCACTTCATCCTTCTCACCGGGTACACCTCGGACGACGGGCTCCTGATCAACGATCCATGGTTCGCGGACGGCGTCAGACTGCGCGACCGCTACGCCGACCCGGCCATCCTCTCGATCCGGACGTTCATGCCGGCCGAGACGGTGGGCCGGAGCGGCGACGGCCGGGTGAGCGGGCTCGCCAATCCTGTAGGCGCCGTACGTCTAGGGCAATAACCAGGGCATCCGCGGCCAGCGGCACCGAGGAACGGTACTGCGGGTATTTCTTTTTCAACGCGATGATGGCGCGCTCGTGCTCGGGGCCTCGCTCGAGGACCCGAGCCCGTCCACGGAGCAGCACGTACCACAGCCGGCGCCAGTCCTCGACATAGTGGTCAATCAAAAATGCCGCCCTCGGATTGGCCCGCACGTTCGTGACTCGCCGCAACTGACCGGCAGCAGCTGACTTCGGCTTGCCGTCGATGGCGTGGTAGAGCGTCTGCCCAAGCAGGACGAAACACACCGGCACCACCGCGGGCGTCGAGCCGTCCGAGGTCGCCAGATGGCCCACCCGTGCCCGAGCGATGCGCCGCCGCAAGCCCGAAGCGATCACGGCGATGTCAAGATTAATCATGCCGCTGTTCCTGCGTGAGGCCGACGTAAAGGCGCTGCTGACCATGGACCTGGTTCTGGCCGCGCTCGACCAGGCCTTCCGCGAGTGGGCAGGAGGCCGCGCCGGCAACCAGCCGCGGCGACGGGTTGCCGGTGGCGCCGTGCTCGCCACCATGTCGGCCGCGCTCCCTTCTGCCGGCCTGGTGGGCTTCAAGGCGTACACCGTGAGCCGGGCCGGCGCTCGGTTCTGGGTATGCCTCTTCGACGCCGCCGATGGCCGGCCCCGCGCCGTGGTGGAGGCCCACTGGCTCGGGCGCCTACGAACGGGCGCGGCGTCCGGACTCGCCACCCGGTACCTGGCTCGCCCCGAGGCGTCGGTCCTCACGATCATCGGTGCGGGCAGCCAGGCCCTCACCCAGGTGCTGGCGGTCGCGGCCGTCCGCCCGCTTCGCGAGGTGCGGGTGTTCAGCCGGGACCCGGCGCACCGCCATGCCTTCGTCGAGTCCCTTACGGGCGCCATCTCGAGCCCGGCGAGCATCCGCACCGCCGGGAGCGTGCGGGAGGCGCTCGAGGGGGCCGACATCGTCACCACCATCACCTCGGCGGCGCATCCCATCGTTTCCGGCGAGTGGCTGCAGGCCGGCCAGCACCTGAACGTGTGCGGCTCGAACTTTCCCGATCGCCGGGAGGTCGACGGGCCCGCCGTTCGCCGCGCGGACATCGTGGTGGCCGATGATGTCGAGGCCGCCCGCCTCGAGGCGGGTGACCTCCTGCTGGCGGAACGCGAAGGCCAGCTCAGCTGGGCTCGGGTTCATTCCCTGCGCGAGGTCGTGGCCGGTACGGCTGGAAGCCGCCAGCCATCGGACGTCAGCCTCTTCAAGTCGGTCGGGCTGGCGATCGAAGACGTCGCCGTCGGCGCGGCGGTGCTTCAGCTCGCTGAGACCCAGGGCGTGGGACTGCGCCTCCCTGACTGAGCGCTCCGGAAGCGCAATGGCGTTGACTTTTGCTGATATTTCGCTTATACCTTTTCTTACGGTCATGACTGTCACCGGCTGGGTCAAGGCGCGAAGTGTCGAGTTGGGTGCCTCGCTCTGCACCGCCGGCATCCTGATCGCCGGCCTGGCCCTGGGCGTGCCCTTCCTGCGCGAGCGCATTCCGGAGACCTTCCTCTATAGCTTTTGCTGCGTCAGTGCGGTCCTCCTGCGGGCGGCCATCGACCTGGCGGTTCGCGGCACCGCGTTCGCCGCCCGCCGCATCCGGCCGGCGCTGCGGGTGGCGACCCGCCTCGAACCATCGGGCGCCTGACGGCGAGCCGGTCGCCGGAAATATCGTGATATCGGCGATATAAGGAAAATCACGTATTCGTGGTAAAATAGGCACCCGGTCAGCAGCGGGCGTGTGGTCCGCCACCAAGGAGGAAGCGATGGGATATTTGCGAGGCATCGTGCACGGGATGATCATCGGCGGCGCGGTCGCGCTGCTCTACGCGCCCAAGCCCGGGCGGCAGATGCGCGAGGAGCTTTCCGACCGCCTCGACCAGGTGCGCGGCCAAGTGCAGCCGGTGCTCGACCAGGCGCAGGGCGTCGTGGAGTCGGCCCGCCCCCAGGTTGAGCGCGGCATTTCGAAGGCCCAGCAGCAGGCACAGCGGATCACGCGGCGCGGCACCGAGTCGACGGGCGGCACGGCCTACGCCGGGCCATCCAGCCCGGGCAGCGGTAGCGCACCCGGCCCCGGAGTTTAGCGCCTCGACGCCTAGAATTATTCCGTGGCGCTGAACGGAGAGGCGATCGTCGTTGCCGGCGGCGTCCGCACGGCGATCGGTAAGTTTGCCGGCGCGTTCAAGGACACGCCGACATCGGACCTCGGCGCATCGGCGATCCGAGCCGCGGTCGACCGAGCCGGAGTCTCCCCCGAGGTCATCGACGAAGTCATCCTGGGCTGTGTCGGGCAAGTCGGTGAAGACGCGTTCAACGCCCGGCTCGCCACGCTGAAGGCCGGCCTCCCGGAAAAGACCACGGCGTTCAATGTCAACCGGCTTTGCGGTTCCGGCTTACAGGCGATCAACAGTGCTGTCCAGGAACTGCGGACCGGGGAGGCCCAGGTCGTGGTGGCGGGTGGCAACGAAAACATGTCGATCCAGCCTTACCTGTTGCCCCGGGCGCAGGTCGGATGGCGCCTCGGTGAAGCGGCGCTGATCGACGGCACGCTCTCGCTCGTGACGGACCCATTTGGCCGCTACCAGATGGGCGCGACGGCCGAGAAAGTCGCCGATCGCTACGGGGTCTCGCGCCAGGCGCAGGATGCCTTCGCAGCGGAGAGCCAGCGGCGGGCGGCCGCCGCCATCGCGGAGGGCCGGTTCAAAGACCAGATCGTGCCGATTGCCGTTCCGCAGAAGAAGGGTGAGCCGATCGTCGCCCAGATCGATGAGCATCCGCGCCCGGCCACCACCGTCGAGTCGCTCGGCCGCCTGAAGCCGGCT
>VBGO01000260.1 GCA_005882525.1 Chloroflexota bacterium | reverse complement strand
CCGTCCGCTCCACTGTAATACGAATTTGTGTAACTGTCAATGCTATATACCCGGAGCCCGGGCCAGCAGCTCCAGCGCGGCGATCACCGAGCGACGCCGGTTGTCCCAGCGGTCGCCGGTCCATTGGAAACGATGTGTCGTCAAGGCGTCGGCCGCGAGGCCGACGAAGGTCAGACCGACCGGCTTCGAGCCCTCCGCATCCGGCCCCGCCACCCCGGTGATCGAGACACCGACGTCGGCCCGCAGCAACCGCTGAACGCCGCTGGCCATGGCGGCCGCCACTTGTTCGCTGACCGCGCCATGTTGGCGCAGGGTCGCTTCGGGAACGCCGAGCTGTTCCACCTTCACCCGATCGGCATAGCTGATCACGCCGCCCAGGAAATAGGTCGAGCTGCCCAGCACATCCGTCAAGGCCGCCCCCAGCAGCCCGCCGGTGCAGGACTCCGCCACCGCCAGCGAACGCCCGCTGCTGCGCAATCGCTCGCCCACCTGCTGGGCCAGGGCAAAAATCTCGGGATCGGGCAGCATGGGTCACCGGTAGTTGATGAACTGCAGCGGGACCTGCGTCTCAGTGGCCTTCAGGGCCTGGATCACCTGTTGCAGCAGGTCCTTCTCCCGGCTCGACACCCGAATCGCGTCGCCCTGGATGCGCGGCTGCACCTTGGGTGAGACCTGCTTGATCTGCTTGACCAGGTTGCGGGCCAGCTCATCGTCGATCCCCTGCTGCAGCTCGAGCGTCTGCCGCACTGTGTTCTTGGCCGCCGGTTCGATCGGGCCGGGCTTGAGGATCTTCAACGAAAGCTGGCGCTTGACCAGCTTGCCCTGCAGAACATCCAGCATCGCCTTCATCTTGAACTCACTCGGGCCGTGGAGCGTGATGTCGTTCTCCCCGAGATCGATCGAGGCACCGGTGTCCTTGAAGTCGTAGCGGGTCACGATCTCCCGCTGCGCCTGGTTCACGGCGTTGACCAGCTCCTGCCGGTCGAACTGCGAGACTACGTCGAACGAATAGTCCTGAGCCATTACTTTCGCCCTATGCTAACCCGGCCGTTTGACAGCTGTCTGTCGTTACGAAGGAAAGAAACCTGATCGGTTTCTCTCCTTCGCCGCGCCGTCGGCAGAGCCGAGCCTCCGCTGCGCTTCGGCCAAGCGGCACTGCATCCACTCTTCCCCACACTATGAGTTGGCGTCGTCGAGGTCTCGGACCAGCGCGTCGACCTCGAGCAGGTTCATCAGCACCTCGCGGGACTTGCTTCCCTCATAGGGACCGATCACCCGCTGGTCGGCCAGCTGGTCGACGATCCGGGCCGCCCGAGTGTAGCCGACATTGAGTTTGCGCTGGAGCAGCGACACCGAGGCGCGGCCTTCGGTGGCGACCATGTGAGCTCCCTTGGCGAAGAGCGGATCGCGCTTGAGTCCTTCCTTGACCCAGGAGACTGTCGCCTCGACGTTGAAGATCTCCTCCTGGTACTGCGGCTTGCCCTGCGCCTTCCAGAAGTCGATGATCGCTTTCATCTCCCGATCCGAGACGAACACGCCCTGGAGCCTCGTGGCCCGGCCCGCCTCAACCGGCAGATAGAGCATGTCGCCGCGGCCGAGCAGCTTTTCCGCCCCGGTCTCGTCGAGGATGACGCGCGAGTCGATGCTCGAGCTGACGGCGAACGCGATCCGGGACGGGATGTTCGCCTTGATCAGGCCGGTGATGATATCGGCGGACGGGCGCTGGGTGGCGACCAGCAGGTGGATCCCGACGGCACGGGCCAGCTGGGCGATGCGACAAATCAGTTCCTCGATCTCCCCGGCGGCCACCATCATCAGGTCAGCCAGCTCATCGATGACGATCACGATGTAGGGCAGCGGATTCAAGCCCATCTCCGGTGCCCGTCCGTTGAAGTCGCCGATGTTGCGGACGGTATGGCTGGCAAACAACTTGTAGCGCGTCTCCATCTCGGCTACGGCCCACCGCAAAGCCGAAACTGCGTGATCCGATTCGGTCACCACCGGCACCAGCAGGTGGGGCATGTCCTGGAACATCGAGAACTCAACGCGCTTCGGGTCGATCAGGATGTACTTCAGTTGCTCCGGAGTCGCCTGAAACAACATGCCGGCGATCAGCGCGTTGATGCACACGCTCTTTCCCGACCCGGTGGCGCCGGCGATCAACAGATGCGGCATCCGGGTCAGGTCGCCAACCACCGTATTGCCGGAGACATCAGTTCCGATCGCCAGCGACAGCAACGTCTGGTCGTTCTGGAAGGTCGGCGTCTGGATGATCTCGCGCAGCGTCACCAGGCTGGTCGCCTTGTTCGGGACCTCGATCCCCAGCGCCGGCTTGCCGGGGATGGGAGCCTGGATCCGGATCGCCGCGGAGAGCGCGAGGGCCAGGTCGTTCTGCAGGGCGGTGATTTTTCGGACCGGCACGCCATGGCCGGGCTGCAGTTCGTACTGGGTGACCGACGGACCGGAGTTGACACCGATGACCGTCGCCTCCACATCGAAGCTCGCCAGGGTCTGCTCGATCAGCTTGATGTTCGCCTTGATCTCGTCGTGGAGCCGCTCTTTTCGAACCGTGACGGTGTCCAGGAGCGTCAGGTCGGGTTTGTTCCAGACCCGCTGGATCTCATCTTCCGCGAGGGCCGCCGTCGCTTGATCGTCGCCGGGGACCACCGTCAGCACGGGCTCGGCGACCGCGGCCTTCTTGCGACGTGAGGTGGCAGAGGGCTCGTCATCGACAGGCTCACTCAGGGCCGCCACCGCCGACTCGAGCGCGGCTGATGGAGCCGGCGCCGGCCTGGGTTGGGAGGCGACGCCGCTGATCGGGACCAGGACCGGCTCGGACGTCTCCGAGCGAACCACCTGGTTGCGTGGAGTCCAGGCTTCAGCTGGTCGCTTTTCCTTGGCCGGCTTGCTTTCGGGTCGATTCGCCAGGTAATGCTCGCGCAACGCGCCCACCGTCCCGCGGATCGAGATGTCGAAGGCGAGGACCAAACCACCGAGGAAGACCGCACTCAAGACCAGGATGCTGCCCGCCGTTCCGGCAAGATCCCGAAGCGCCTCCCCCTCGGCTCGCCCGACCGATCCTCCAGTCCCGCCGGCCGAAAGATGCAGCAGACCGAGCGACGTGATCAGCAGCAGGGCGATGCCAAGGCCGCGTCCCCAGGTCATCACCTCGATCCAGGGTGCGAGCAACTCGATCCCGGCGGCCAGCGCGGCGGCGATGACGAAGATTACGCCCCAACCGAAGGCCCCGATCAATCCGCCCCGAAGGAAATGGGTGATCGACCCGCCGGTCGGCAGGGCTACCGCCAGGACGAGCAGGGCCGCCAGGGCGAGACTGGCGATACCGGCGAGTTCACGCTGCTGGGACTTGGGAACCTCGAGCTTGGGAAGCCGAGGCGCCTTGATCCGGAAGCGCTGCCGGGCTGCGGAGCGCTTCGGGCGCGCGATGCGCTTACGCCGAGTTTTCATTGCTGAGTGGCTGCGACGCTTGCTGAGACGAATGGCTGCATTCTAGCGGCTATTCGGTTCGCCGACTAGGGGGTCATAAGGGGTATAAGGAGAGCTATGGCTAAGCAGGACGACGCCTCCAACGACGACCTCGATACGCAAGGCATCCCCGACCTCGACGCCGCGCCGGGACCGCGGGGTCGAGCGCGTTCCAGCGAGCTGACCGAAAACGAAGACCTCGATTCCGAGGGTCAACCGGACCTGATGGGCGCGCTAGCCCCCAAGGAGCGCACCGGTGACGCCCAGGAAGGTGAGGTCCCACCCCGCGACTACAAGCAGGCGCCCGACGACTATTTTCACCACGACACGCTCGACGAGCGGCTGCGCGAAGAAGTTCCTGACCGTATCCGACCCGATGTGGAAGAGGTTCGGCTGATCGACGACACGTCCGAAGACGGCGGTGGCGAACTGCGCTCGGAACGCGGCGACGAAGGCGGTTATCCGAGCGCGGAAGATGCCGCCATGCATATAGTCGACGAGGCCCCGGGTGCCGTCAATCGCAAAATCGACAGCTACACCGGGGACCCCACTGAGGAGCTCGAGTAGACCGCTTCCCTCGACCACGTTCGGGCGCGT
>VBGO01000259.1 GCA_005882525.1 Chloroflexota bacterium | reverse complement strand
CGTCCGGCAAGCCTACCTCGGGTCGAACGGTGCCCTGGAGGCGCCCGGTGCGCGCATCTACGTCGACGGCAGCACGGTCGACCCGAAAACGCATGAGGACCTGGCGCGAGCGGCCGCGCAGCGCGGATCGACTTTTATCGAAGCGCCGGTCTCGGGCAGCGTGCCGGCGGTCGAGGCGGGAAAGCTGCTCGTCATGGTTGGTGGCGAGCCCGAGGCCGTCGAGCGAGTCCGACCGGTGCTGCAGGCGTTGGGCGCCGTTCGTGACGTCGGTCCGCTCGGTTCGGCGGCCCGTCTCAAGCTGGTGGCCAACAGCATGCTGGCCATCATCAGCGCCGCGGCGGGCGAACTCTACAACGCCGGCCTGCGCGCCGGCATTGACCGCGAGCGGGTGTGGGAGGTCCTGATCCGTCTGGCGCCCTACCTGGACGCGCGCCGCTCGGGCTACATGGAGGGCCGCTACGAACCGGCGATGTTCCGGCTGGCCGACATGGTCAAAGACCTCCAGCTCGCCAGCGGGCTCTACCGCGAGGTCGGCATCGACACGCCGCTCACCCACACCACCAGGCAACTCTTCGAGCGCGCGGCCCAGGAGCACAACGAGCAAGACCTGGCCGCCATCGCCGCGCTCTGGCGGACGCCCGCCACTGTCAGACCGACCAGCGACCGCTGAGTCATCCGGCGCGATTGACGCGTTTCAGCCCGGTTCGTTAGCCTCCCCGCAACGCTCGACTGGTTGACTGGAGCGCGTGATGGCGCTGCGGCGTACGGTCGCCCTTGCCATCGCCGGCGCCAGTGGCGCCTTTGCCATCGCCACCTCGAGCATCTCCATCATCCCGGCGTCCGCCGCCTGGAGTTCTGTCCCGGACCCCACATCGAGCGACCAGGCCGTGACGTACCAGATGAACCTGTCGCACAATGGCACGCCTGGCCCCTCGCCGTTGACCACGCCGTTGCAACCCGCGTGGACCATCGACCTGGGTGGGTCGGTGTCCTATCCAGTGATGGGTCCCTCTTACATCTATGTCACGGTCGCCAATCCGACCACCACGCACCCAAATCTCTACGCCATCAACTATCGAACCGGCGCGGTCGCGTGGGGACCGGTGGACCTGGGCGGGTCCTGGTGGGCAAACGCCTCCTATGACAACGGCCTGGTCTTCACGGTCAACGTCAACGGCCAGATGCAGGCGTTCGACGGACAGACGGGCGCCATCCAGTGGACGACCCAGCTGCCCGGCCAATCGATGTTCACCTCGCCGCCGGCCGGGTCGCTCTTCGGCACCGGCTTCGACCTCATCTACACCAGCGGCGTCGGCTCCGGCGGCACGCTCTATGCGGTCCACGAGAGTACGGGCGCGATCGCCTGGCAGGCGCCGGTGATGAACGGCGATCACAGCGCGCCTGTCGTCACCAGCACCGGCGTCTACGTTTCGTACGCCTGCGGCCAGACCTACGACTTCGAACCGCTGCATGGCGCGCTGCTCTGGCATCACGCGACCAGGTGCTCGGGTGGCGGCGGAAAGACGGCGGCACTCTACAACGGCAGGCTCTACGTACGCGACGCCACGGTCGGCAACGTTGTGCTCGACGCAGGCACCGGTGCCACGCTGGGCAACTTCGGGTCCACAACCATCCCCGCCTTCAGCGGCTCGACCGGATTCTTCCTCAACGGCTCGACCCTCCAGGGAGTCGATCTCGGGACAAACGGCGTGCTCTGGAGCTTCACCGGGGATGGCTCGTTGAGCACCGCACCGATCGTGGTCAACGGCAATGTTTTCATCGGCTCAACCGCCGGCAACCTCTACGCTGTGGACGCCGCGACTGGCGCCCAAACCTGGACGGCCCACCTCAACTCACCGATCAGCGGCCCGGATGAGCAGAACGCCTCGCGTCCGCTGACCGGCCTGAGCGAGGGATGGGGCTGGCTGGCGGTTCCGGCCGGCAACACGCTGACCGTCTTTGGAAGCGCTCTCCAGGTCTCGCCTGGCAGCTACAACTTCGGCATCAAGCCGTTGGGCAGTTCAACCTCCGTTCCCGTCGGCTTGACCGACAACTTCGCGGGCACGGTCACGGTTTCGAGCGTGACGACCACCGGCGACTACTCCGTCAGTAATGGGTGCACCGCGATCGGCATCTCCCAACAGTGCGGATTCACGGTAACGTTCAAACCGACTGCCTTTGGACAGCGGAACGGGACGCTGACGATCAACGACAACGCACCCGGCAGCCCGCATACGGTCGTGTTGATCGGCGCCGCCAGCGATGGCGTCATCGATCACATGGCGCTGACACCATCACCGATGACGATCACCGCGGGTGGCAGCCAGGCATACGAAGCCGAGGGCTATGACGCCTATGGCAACGATGCGGGCAACATCACGGCGAACGTCATCTTTTACCTGCCGGGTGGCTCGTGCACGACAAACCTCTGCACCACGACGAAGGCGGGCAGCCAGACTGTATCCGGCCAATATTCACAGCCATATCTGACCAAATACGTCTACGGCGGCGTGGCGACCCTGATCGTGACGCCCGGCCCGCTCGACCACATCACCGTCAGTCCGGATAGCGGCGTCAGCATTCCGGCCGGCGGGGCGCAGAGCTACACGACCGAGGGCTTCGACCTATACGGGAACGACCGGGGCAGCGTCACGGCCTCGACAACCTTCAGTATCGGTCCCGACGGGTCCTGCACCGCAGCCAGCTGCGGCGCCACAGTGGCCGGTCCGCATACGGTCACCGCGACCGACGGCTCCATGACGGCGACGGCATCCCTGACGGTCACCGCCGGGCCGCTGGCCTCGCTGACCATTGCCCCGGCATCCGCCACGATCGCGGCGGGAGGCTCTCAGACGTACACGGCGACCGGGTCCGACAAATACGGCAACAGCGTCGGCGACGTCAGCGCCGGCACCACGTTGACGATTACGCCCGCCGACGGGTCGTGCAACCAGGCGACCCATGCCTGCACCGCGACGACGACCGGTTCCCATACCGTCACCGGAACTTCCTACGGATCCAGCTCCGCAACGGCGACGCTCGACGTCACCCCCGGACCCCTTGACCACATCACCATATCGTCGAATATCTCCAGCATTCAGGCCGGCGGAGCGAATTACTACACCGTGAGGGAGTTCGACCAGTACGGCAATCAGCCTGCCTATCCGGGGCCAACCTTCCTCAGCATCAGCCCCGACGGCTCGTGCACCCCTTATAGCTGCACGGCCACGATCGCCGGCGTGCATACCGTAACCGCCACGGATACCGGTAAGACCGCAACGGTCACGCTGACCGTCACGCCCGGGCCGGTGGGCACGTTAACGATCGCACCGGCCTCGACGACGATCGTCGCCGGCGGGAGCGCGACCTACACGGCCACGGCGGCGGACCAGTACGGCAACACCATTGGGGACGTCACGGCGACCACCACCTTCAGTGTCGCGCCTGAGGGAAGCTGCACTGGGGCGAGCTGCACGGCCACGAAGGTTGGCAGCCACACGGTAACGGGCACCAACAACGGCAAGACTGGTACCGGGACGCTGATAGTCA
>VBGO01000258.1 GCA_005882525.1 Chloroflexota bacterium | reverse complement strand
CCTTGAGTCGCTCCGCAGCAAGCCGCGCGCGATCCTTCGCGGTCATGCGTGCCTTTGGCGGCTCCGGCATGGGTCAAGCGTACTGCCGGGCGTCGCCCGACGCGAGTGGCGCGGCACGTGCCACACGAGCGTTTGAGACGTTTCTGTAACGACCGGCGCCGCGCAAAGTTGATCTTGGCAAGCCGTTACTCGCGATGTGGGCGCGCCCTCAACTGACGCCGGCCGGAGCTCGATGCACAGCCTCCGCTGGTACATCAGCGTCGCCTTTCTGATGGTCGGGGTCGGTCCGCTGATCTTCTTTGGCGCGCAGCGAGTCTCGGCGCTGTTTGAGACTCAGAACACCAGCATCCAGCAAAAGCACGAGCCGATGGCCGAGAGCCTGGCGCAGGCGATCTACGGCTACCTGCTGGATCAGACCTCGGCCTTGCAGAGCACCGCGTCCCAGATCGAGTCGGACAACGACTCCGGCATCGCCAAGTTGAACGGTCCCGGCTTCTCGCCGGCTCATCTCAACCAGGAGCTGGCGGCGGCGCACTCCGCCCAACCGGCCTTGCTCCAGCTCTACGTCGGAACCCTGGCGGGGCAGGCGGTAGCCGCGGCGCCGCCGGCCGGAGTGGGCGTTGACTACAGCGACTGGAACTACGTCAAGGAGGTGCTCAACCCGCGGCGGATCGGGCCCAAGTACTCCGACGTGGTGCGCTCCCAGGGTGATGCCAGCGTCGCCGCTGTCGTGATCGCCGTTCCCATCCTGGACGCCCGCCGCAGTCTCGTCGGGTTTCTCGCCGCCACCGTCAACCTCTCGGAAGTGCAGCGCCTCTCGACCTACAGCCGCATCGGGTTGAACGGCCAGGCGGTGGTGGTCGACCGTCGCGGTCGCGTGATCGCGCATCCCCGCGACGACTGGCGGGTCGCCGCCAAGGACCTCTCCTCGTCGGGCATCTTCCAACAGTCACTCGGGCAGGAAACCGGCGTGAGCTGGTATACGGACCCCGACGGCAGCACCCCGCGGGCCGCCGGCTTCGCCACGGTTCCGGTGGTCGGCTGGAAGGTCTGGGTCTCCCAGCCGGTCGCCGAGCTTCGCTCCGAGCTGACGCCCCTGATCCTGAGCACGATCGAATGGCTGCTGGTGGCGATCGTGCTCGCCCTCGTGCTCGGCTTCCTGGCCGCGGCCTGGATCACGCGGCCGGTCGATGAGCTGACCCAGGCCGCCACCCGGATCGCTCAGGGCGACTTCGTCACCCCGCTCAAAGTGCGCGAACGGTTCGCGGCCAAAGAGTTACGCGCGCTGGCCCACACCTTCAACCAGATGGCCCTCCAGCTGAGCGGCGCCTACCAAACGCTGGAGGAGAAGGTTTCGCAGCGGACCTCGGAGTTGCAGGCGGCCAACCAGGAACTGGCCCGGGCCAACAAGCTGAAATCAGAGTTCCTCGCCAACGTGTCGCACGAGTTGCGCACGCCGCTGTCGGCGATCATCGGCTTCTCCCAGATCCTGCTCGACGGCATCGACGGGCCGGTCAACGAGGAGCAGCAGCAGGACATTTCGCAGGTGAACAAGAGCGGCCAGTCATTGCTCGCCCTGATCAACCAGATCCTGGACCTGAGCAAGATCGAGGCCGGCAAGATGGAGCTCTCGCTGGAGCGGGTCGACCTGCCTGCCTTGATCAGCTCGGTGCTGGACAGCATCAGTCCGCTCGCCCAGGCGAAAGGGCTCCAGATCGACACGCGTTTCGCACCCGGGCTGCCCGCGCTCGAGGCTGATGCCGGGCGGCTCAAACAGATCGTGATCAACCTGCTTTCAAACGCCGTGAAGTTCACCGAGCGCGGCCACATCGAGATCCTCGCGCAGCCGTCGGGCCGCATGGTGCGGATCGCCGTCAAGGATACCGGCATCGGCATCTCTGCTGAGTCGCAGAAAGTCATCTTCGAAGAGTTTGTGCAGGGCGACGGCAGCAGTACCCGCCGGCACGGTGGGACCGGCCTCGGCCTGAGCATCGTGCGCAGGCTGGTCGAGATGCACGGAGGGGCCATCACGGTCCTGAGCGAGCCGGGCCTGGGCAGCACTTTCACCTTTACGGTGCCGGCCTGGGCTTCGGGCCAAGCCGCGCTGGGAGCGACTCAACGACGGCCGCTGCGCCGGCCGAATCAGGGTTTGCCCGGAGCGGCGATCCTGGTGGTCGACGACGACCCGAGCGTGCGCCAACTGATTTCCCGGCATCTCGAGCAAGAAGGCTGGAAGACGGTGCAGGCGTCGAACGCCGCCGACGCCCTACAACTCGCGCGCGAGATCCGGCCGATGCTGATCACGCTCGACATCATGATGCCGGATGCATCCGGGTGGTGGGTGCTCGAAAAACTCAAGGAAGATCCGCTGACCGCGGGGATCCCGGTGCTGGTGGTCACCATCGTCGAGGATCAGCGGTTGGTGTTCGCGCTGGGCGCCTCAGACTACCTGGGTAAGCCGTACGATCGCGGCGCGCTGATCGCGAAGATCCACCGGCTCCTGCCCTCGCTCGACGGTAAGCGGGTCCTCGTGGTCGACGATGACCCCGAGGCGCGGACGATGCTCGCCAAGATCCTTACCGAGGAGCGGGCCGAGGTGATCGGAGCGGCCGGTGGGGATGAGGCGATGGCGATGATCGCCCAATCGTCCCCGGACCTTGTGTTGCTCGACCTGATGATGCCGGGAATGAGCGGCTTCGAGATGGTCGCGCGGCTGCGTGCCCAGCCCGCCGCCGCCGGCATCCCGGTGATGATCGTCAGCGCCAAGGAGCTGACAGCGGAGGACGTGCTGACCCTCAACGGTCACATTCAGCGATTCGTCGCGAAGGGGTCGATCGAACCGAAGGGCCTGACCAACGCGGTTCGCCAGATGCTCGGTGACAATAAAACGCAAGGAGCCGCCGCATGAATCACCTGATCCTCGTGGTCGAAGACGACGCGACAATGCAAAAGATGGCGCTCAAGATCCTGCGCTCGCGCGGCTTCAGCTGCGAACTCGCGCGGAACGGTCGGGAAGCGGTGGC
>VBGO01000247.1 GCA_005882525.1 Chloroflexota bacterium | reverse complement strand
GCACACCGATGCGGGTCCCGAGTGCTTTTCGGTTGGCGTGCCCGGCCCCCCGGGTGCGGGCCGCGGGCTGAACCTGCCGATGCCGCCCCCCGACTTCGTGCCAGCAACAGCTTTGCGGGACGATGTTCCGGCTCAGATCAGCATCCCTGCTATAGGGATCGACGCACCGGTGGAAAGCGTTGGCCTCCTGGCAAATGGTGCGATGGCGGTGCCACGGTTCGTGTCGGATGCCGGCTGGCTTGAGAGCGGTTCCGCGCCGGGCTCGGTCGGCAACGCCGTGATCGGCGGACACCTGGATGGGATCACAGGGCAGCCGGCAGCCTTCTGGGCTTTGGGCCGGTTGCGATCGGGCGACGCCATCATCGTCACCACCGCAAGTGGGAGGCAGTTGCGCTTCGCCGTGGTCAGGATCGGGCGGTACGACCGCCAGGCTGTCCCGCTCGTTGCCGTCTTTGGGCCTTCGAAACTAGCGAATCTCAACCTCCTTACCTGTGCCGGCCCGTACCTGCAGGATCACCGCACCTACCGCGACCGGCTGGTGGTGTACACGCGCCTGGTTGGAGCCGTCAACGATGCGACTCGCGCCGTCCCCCACTACAGACCGCCATTTCGCGCGACTTAGCATCCGCCGCTAGAGGCCGGACCTAACCTTCGGACACGGCTGCGGCTCCACTCGGAGGCCGACAAGCGTTGCAAGTTCGGCTGCGAGCACGCGGCGAACCCGGTTCGCGAGTACGAATCTCGCCCGCTCCGCGCCTCACTTACCGACTTCCACGATCTTGCATTGGTTCTCATCGATGACAGGGTTCTTCGACGGATCCACGTTCTCGGTCTTCAAGTCGCCGTAACAGACGGACTTACTTTTGTCGAATGCATTGTTGCCGGCGATGGATTCGGGATTCGCCCAGACGGCGATCAACTTCCCATGTGCCTGGAAGTAGCCGTCCTCCGAATCGTTGGTGATGCACTTCTTCCTGTCATCTCCGAACGCATCACGGAGCTTCTTGAGTCCTGCGTCAAAGAGCTTTCTGTTTGCCCCCTTGTCCAGATCGAATGTGCGACGGTCGGTGATCGACTTCTTCCCGACCTTTATCGGCCCGGCGACCTGCCTCACCAGCTCGCAGGTCGATCCGCGAGCTTTTTTGGCGTTGAGTGCCTTTCGTACTTTGTCGATCTCGCCGGGGCTCACAGCCACGGCGCAGCCCTGGTAGTCAATGTTCTCGACTTGAACGACACCTTTGACGCTTCTGGCAATCTTCTCGGCCGGGACGAAATCCCGCGTCTTCTTCGTCTCGAACACGATGTCGCCATCCGCGTCCGAGTGTCCTACGAAATACAGCGTCTTCACCGGGGCTTTCAGGGTTTTGAGCTGCTTGACCATATCCTTGAGGGACGTCGCGAAGACGACCTGTGCGTCGGGTGCCATCACGGCTGCTTCTGCAATCGCGTCAGGCCTTTCCTCGACAGGGGACAGGATGAGGACGACGTCTTGTCGGCTTGGCGCTGCAGGTCTGAAAACCCCATGGAGGTTTCTGAAGAGCTGCAGTCGCAAGCTGCGGGCCCGCAGCGCTGCACGGTGATCGCGGAAGGGATGGAGGGGATAAGGCGATGCTGCTGAGTGCGATCGGTCAAGAGTTGTGTCACTGCGCCGTTGCCAGCAGCTCGCTGCAGAGCGATGATCGCGCTGATTTGAGGGTAGCCTTGCGGGAGGCCAGGGGTTCGCGGATGAGGCCGTTGCGCATGCTGCAGGTCAAGCGGCCGAGCACGATCCAACGCAACCACCGAAGCAGTCACGAGCCAAGTCTACGTCCGTTCGCGAACGAGAGCCCACGGGCAGGGGTGCCTTTCGCGCAAGGCTTGGTGCCCGAAGGTGAAATTCCACGGATTCAATTGGCCAGCCCTTAGAGTGGCATGTGTGAGGTCGATCGGTGCGGGTCAGGAAGGGCGCCTCGAACAGGTCGTCCGACCGGAACACGGCGCCGACCGGTTCCAGAATGCCGGCGTGACGGTGCTGGCGACGCCCGTGCTGTGTCATTGGTTCGAGTCCGCCGCCGTTCGCGCGATTGCCGAGCAGCTCGAGCCCGGCGAGGCTTCCGTTGGCACGCGCCTGAGCATCGAGCACCTCAAGGCCACACCGGTGGGAATGCAGGTCCGGGTCACGGCGCGCGTGGTCGGGGCTGGGGGGCGCCGTGTCACGTTCGAGGTCTCGGCCGTCGATGACGTCGAGCTGGTCGCTCGCTCCTCGCCGAGGTGCAATCGAAGCGCGCCGCCGACGTCAAGAGAGGTTCGGATGTCCGCTGATGACCTGGTGGTGAACCGCGTTCATTCCGCGAGTACGGCGACGCCGGGCCGGGCCGTCAACCAGGTACGCGATCACCAACTGGTGATCGACGAGCCCACCCACCTGGGGGGACCGGGCGAGCAGATCACTCCGGCCGAGGCTTTCCTGGCCGGCGTTTCCGCCTGCGGCGTGTTGCTGGTTCAGAGCCGGGCGCGGGATTCGGGAGTTCGGCTCGATCGTGTGGAAGCCGATATCGAAGCGGTCCGCCACCGTCGCGATACCTCAGTCTTTCAGCGCATCGAGATCCGATTCCGGCTGTCGGGCCCAACTCAGGGCGAAGCCATCGACCTCGTCGACCACTACAAAACCCATTGACCGCTCTATAAAGCGGTCGCGGTCGCGACCACGGTGCAGGTCAGCGTCGAAACGGGCGCCTAGCGCGGCTCGACGTTATCGGGCATGGAACGGGTGATTCGAAGCCTCATATATATAGAGGTATAGGTCTCGCATGCCACGTCGATCACCTGTTCAGGACGAAAGCCGGGTCGTCGAGTTCTTCGCGAAGTTCTAGCTCGTCGCTCGGGCGGCCGGCGCCCTGGGATAGCCAAGCCGGACCAGCAAGGTCGAGGCGGCGATGGTGACGACGACGGCGAACAGGATCGCGGCATAGAGCTCGCCGGGAATCACCTGGCGGCTGACGCCGATGGTGGCCAGGACGAAACTGAACTCCCCGATCTGGCCGAGGCCGATGGCAACCTGTCGCGGCCGGCCGGGAAGGCGCCCGAGCCTGGCCAGGAGATAGGTCGGAACGATCTTGGCCACCACCAGCAGGCCGAGCAGGAGGGCCAGCCAGCCGAGCCCATTGCGCAGCGCGCCCGGATCGATCAAGGCGCCGATCGCCACGAAGAAGAGGACCGCGAAGACATCGCGAAATGGGAGCAATCGCTCCCGCGCCTCGGTGGCTTCACGGCTCTCACTGATGGCGAGGCCGGAAACGAAGGCGGCCAGGGCGAGCGGGATGCCGAAGAAACGGGCGCCAACGCCGGCGAGCGCGAGCGCCCCCGCCACGGAGACGATCAGGAAGAGATCGTGCTCCTGGTGGAGTTGGCGCAGCAGGCGCGGCAGCAGTCCGGTGGCGATCACCACCAGGATCACGTAGAGCAACACCAGCTCGACGGCCTCGAGACCCGAGGTGGCCTGGAGTCGCAGCCCGATCAAGGCGACGATCGCGATCATGACGCCGGCCACGTCCTGCAGCACGCTCCAGCCGAGCAGCACGTGGTCCGTCGCCGCGTTGGTGGTTCGCCGCCGGCTCCGCGTGATGTTGACCACCACCACGCTGGAGGAGAGGGCGATACAGAGGCCGAGCAAGACTGCGCCGCCCAGCCGGAGTCCGAGAAGCAACCCAACCGCGGCGGAGATGGCGCCGGTGAGGACCGTCTGCAGGGGCGCCACCCAGAAGAGGCTTCCCCGCTCTCGCCCCAACTCGGCGAGATCCAGTTCGATGCCGACTTCGAAGAGGAGCAGGACCACCCCGACATCGGCGAAGATCTGCAGCTGATGGCGGTCCGCGACATAGCCCGGCGTGAAGGGGGACATGATCAGCCCGGTCGCCAGGTAGCCGAGCACCGCCGGTAGCCCGGCGCGTCGAGCCAGCCAGCCGGCAATCGCGGCGACGAGCAGGACAAAACCGATCTCGAAGATGGCCGGCGCCGTCGTCTCCACTCAGCGCCTCAATCGACCGCGGTTACGGGACGATGCCCGATCAGCGCGTTGGCCGCGGCGGGAGCCGGCTGGGACCCACCTGGGTTTCGAGCCAGCTGGTAAGCGGCTTGCTGTCGGCGATGACGCTGCGGACACGGTCCTTCGCCTCGGTGCTGTGCAGCCAGGAGCCTGGCTTCCAGTTCCGGCTCGCCATCAGCCCATTGCGTCGCAGCAGGTCCGCGCGCGGGTGATCGGCCTGGTAACCGACCGGCACGCGCTTGAAGTGCGGTTCGCCTACGTGATAGCCGTCCTCGAGCAGGGCGGCGACGATCCGAGCCAGCTTCGAACCCCCCGGCGCCGCGACGGCGTCGCGGAAACGCGTGAGCTGATCGGGCGCCATCTCGTGGCAGCCGATGGCGATATAGAGGCCGTCGTCCGAGATCTGCAGGTACACCCCATTGGCGCGGGCGTTGGACATGAGGAACGCTCCGAGATGCTCTTTGTAGGGCCGCTTGTCTGGAGAGAATCGGAGGTCGCGATTGAGACGGAAGACCTTGCTCGTCAGGCCCGGCCCGACGTCGCGCTCGAGCTCGGCGACCAGCGCCTCCATCGGTTGTCGCACCTGCTCTTCGTAGACCTGCCGGTTGGCCTCGAAGTAGGCCTTGCTGTTGTCCTGCTTGAGGCCGCGAAAGAACCGCAGCGCCGGCTTGGGCCACCCGGAAAAGCGAGGTCGAACCTTAGTTCCCGCTTCAGCCTTCATCGGTTCCTCCTCGCCCCCAAATCACGCCGCAGGTTTAGGTGCATCGTAACGTTTCAATGGCATGGACTTTCTACGCCTTGCCTTGAGCGTCTTTGCGATCTTCAACGTCGTCTTCTGGGCGCTCCTCGCCTGGACATGGGCCGTGAAGCCGTCATGGGCGGCGCGGCTGCCGCTGCAGCTCGGCACCGACCAGCGCTATCAGGCCTCGGTCCCGGTATGGGCTCGGCTCGCCGCCGCGGTGGCCGCGTTCTGGGCGGTGGCGGCGGTCCTCTACCTGACGGTCTACGCCGCGAACCGGATTGCGTTCATCGCGCTCTTCGTGATGGCCGTCATCTTCCTGATCCTCGGGCTCGGCGCCGCCGCTCGCGTGTATCGCGTGCTGCAGCTCCCCAAGGGCTCGATGATGGGACAGCCGCGGCGCCAGCAAGCGCGCTAGTCCGCCTGGTCGCGAGCACCGACCCCAACAGAATCAGCGAGAAGCCGACGACCGCCCCCAGGGTGAAGGGCTCGTGCAGCAGGGCCACGCCCAACACCAGGGCCACGGCCGGATTGAAGTAGGTGATCACGGTTGCCCGCACCGGGCCGACCTCGCCGATCAGGGCGAAGAACAGCAGGAAGGCGAGTGCGGTGCAGACCACGCCCAGGATCAGGAGCGCCAGCAGCACCTGGCCGGAGGGCAACGCCCTGGGCAGTTGCGGCAGCGCCAGTGGGGCATAGAGGACGGCCGTCAGCGCCAGGGACGCCGCCACGACGCCGACCGCGGGAAGGTTGGGGAGCCGCCTCGCGATGATGATCGGCCCCGTCGCGTAGCCGAGGGCGACCAGGCCGACCTCCAAAACCGCCCCCAGGTCCCGAACGGAGACGTTGAGGCCGAGCAGGACCGCAACCCCGGTGAGGCCGACGAGCAAACCGGCAACTCGACGGCGGTCAAGGCCGTCGTCGCCCCGCGTCAGCTGCTGCAGCACCGCGCCGATCAGCGGTACCGCGGCGATGATCAGGCCGGTGAGCGAGCTGGACAAGCGCCGCTCGGCGTCGGAGAGCAGGACCCACGGCCAGTAGGGAAAGAGCGGCCTGAGCCAGCCCCGCGCGGCGGCCACCGGGAGCAGGAGCGCGGCACCGATCGCGGTCCTGAGCAAGACCAGGCTGGCCGGCGTCAGCTCGCCGACCGCGATCTTGATCAGCAGATAGGGGATGCCCCAGATGATGGCCATGGCGACGAACAGCGCCCATCCGCGTCGGGTCACGCGGTCGGCGCGATGTCCAGGTCGACGTCCTCGGGAAGGACATCCTCGCCGGTGTACGCGGAAGCCTGCAGCCGGAACAATCGGGCATAGCGCCCATTGAGTCGCATCAGTTGCTCGTGGGTTCCCTCTTCGACGAGGCGGCCATGCTCGAGAAAGACGATCCGATCGGCGCGACGAACGGTCGAGAACCGATGCGAGATGTAAACCGCGGTGCGGCCGCGTGTCAGCGAGTGGATTCGTTCGAACAGCTCGTACTCCGCTTGGGCGTCGAGCGCGGAGGTGGGCTCGTCCAGCAGCAAGATGCGGGCGTCGCGCATGAAGGCGCGGGCCAGCGCCACCTTCTGCCATTCGCCGCCGGACAGGTTGACGCCGGCATCGAACCACTTCCCGAGTGCGGTGTCATAGCCCTGGGGGAGGCCCGCGATCAGCCCGTCCGAGCCGGCTTGCCGGCTCGCTTTGAGGATGGCGTCGCGATCAGCAATCGCCCCCAGACTCCCCAGCCCGATGTTCTCGGCGGCCGTCGCCTGGTAGGTGACGTAGTCCTGGAACATGCCACCGATCTGGGCGCGAAGCTGGGCCGGATCGTAGTCACGGATGTCGACCCCGTCGATGAGGATGCGGCCCTCGCCGGGATCGTAGAGGCGGCAAATCAGCTTGAAGAGGGTGGTTTTGCCGGCGCCGTTGCGGCCGACGATCGCAATGGTCTCTCCCGCCGACACGGTGAAGCTCAGGTCGGTCAACGCGTTGTCGGTCGCCCCTGGATAGGCGAAGCTCACATGGTCGAACGTGATTTCACCCCGGACGGGGGTGGGCACCGGGACTGGGTCGGCGCGCGTCGGGAGCACACTTTCGGTCTCCATCAGCTCGAACAGGTTGCTGAGATACAGGTTGTGCTCGTACATGCCGGAGAACCCCCCGAGGATCCCCTGGATCGAGTTCTGCACCGATTGGGCCGCCGTGGTGTACAGCGTCAGGTCGCCAAGGGTCAGCCTGCCGGCGATTGCCTGCAGCGCCACGTAGAGATAGGTCACCGACGTGGCGATCGTGCTCAGGTTGCCCCACAAAAACCCGGTCAGGTAACGGCGCACGACCTGGCTGCGCTGACTGCCGTAATAGCGCTCGCCGATCAGCCGGTAGCGATCGATGAAATAGCGGCCCAACCCGAACAGCTTGACCTCCTTGGCGTAGCTGTCGGTCCAGGTAGTTCATACGGCGGAGCAGGCGCGAACCCCAGCGCGCGATGTTGTAGCCGCGCCAACCATATCGCGTGTCGGCGATGAAGGCCGGGACGGGGGAGAGGAGCGCCAGCACCGCGAGCAGCGGGCTCACCACCACCAGGAGGGCGATCATCGTCACGAAAGTCAGGGCGGTCTGGACCAGCCCGAACGCCGTCGAGATCATGAGCACCGGCCGGTTGATCGAGTCGGTCTGCGCCCGGCGGAGGAGGTCGTAGGAGGCGGGATCCTCATAGAAGGCCAGGTCTAGCGAGGCGGCTTTCTCCATCACCATCAACTGGATCCGCATCGACACGGCGTTCTGTAACAGCTGCTGGGTGATGTTGCGCATCGTGCTGAGAAAGGCGATCAGGGCGAAGATCAGCAGCTGCAGGACGGCCAGCACGATGATGGCGTTGACGGTCGAGAACGCCGGATGCCAGAGGCCGAAGTCGAGCCGCACGATGTCGGGCGGCGGGTTCGGGGTGTTGCGCACGACGATGCCAGACACGACCGCGTTGACGAGCAGCTTGGAGGTGTAGGCCGACACGGCGGGGATGACGCCCGCAACCACGGTGGCTGCGAACAGGCCGCCGGTTACCGCCGGGCTCGCATCCCAGACGAGACGGATGACCCGCGGCAGGGCCGCGCTGGTGCCGGCCACCGATTGCTTCAGGTTGCGCCATCGGCTGCGCAGGTCCCGCGGCCCCTGCGGCTGCTGCGGTTCCTCGATCACCGGATCGCCGGTCAGGCCGCTGTTCGCCGGACCGGTGTCGGGATTGCGGGAACGGCCGCGGCCCCACATCCAGAACCCTGATGGGCCGCCGTGCCCGGGAGGCATCATTCCCACCGCGCTACCCTACCGTAGAGCCGGCGGGCGGTCACCATCCGAATCAGCGGGACTCTTAGGTTCCGCTTATCCCACCCACAGCAAAGCTTCATTCGCGCCCGGTTCAATAGGGGCACCGTTTTTACAGGAGGGTCACATGATCAACCGCCCGCAGATCGCTCGTCCGGAAGCGGCGAGCGCCACCGAAACGGCACGGGAGCTGGCTGCCAAGGTCCCGGCGCCGATCGAGCAGATCCTATTCGAAGTCAAGCGCCTGATCGTCGGCCAGGACCGGCTGCTGGAGCGCCTGCTGATTGCGCTGCTGTCGGGAGGCCACGTGCTGCTGGAGGGTGTGCCCGGCCTCGCCAAGACGGTGACGGTCAAGGCCTTCGCCCAGGTCATCGGCGGCGCAGCCGGCCGGATCCAGTTCACCCCCGACCTCGTCCCCGCCGATCTCATCGGCACCCGCATCTACAACCCGGGCCGCGGCGAGTTCTCGACCGAGCTCGGCCCGGTGTTCTGCAACCTGCTACTGGCCGACGAGATCAACCGCGCGCCCGCCAAGGTGCAGTCCGCGTTGCTCGAGGCGATGCAGGAACGCCAGGTCACCATCGGCAAAGACACCCATCAGCTTCCTGCGCCCTTTGTCGTGCTCGCGACCGAGAATCCGATCGAGACCGACGGCACCTACCCGCTGCCGGAGGCCCAGCTCGACCGCTTCATGCTGAAGGTGCTGGTCGATTACCCATCCTTCCAGGAGGAGGTGGTCGTCGTCGAGCGGATTACCGGCCCGGAGATCGAGCTCCGACAGGTCGTGACCCTCGAGCAGCTGAAGGAGATGCAGCGGGCAGTGGCCGAGGTCTATGTCGACCCGGCCGTGCGAACCTACGCCGCGACGCTCGCCTACGCGAGCCGGCCGGGGAAGGTCAAGGGCCTCGAAGATATGGCACCGGCGATTGCCTATGGAGCCAGCCCGCGGGCGTCGATCAACCTGGTGGCGGCGGGCCGGGCGCTCGCCTTCATGCGGGGACGGTCGCATGTCCTGCCCCACGACTTGAGCGAGGTGGCGCCTGAGGTGATCCGTCACCGTCTCGTCCTCACTTACGAGGGCGTGGCGGCCGGGGTCACGGCCGAGACCGTCGTCAAGCGTGTGCTCGAACGGTTTCCGCCACCGCGGATCGACCTTGGGGACCGGGTTGCCTCCTGACACCGTCCCCGGCGGCCTTCGGGTCGACGAGTTCTTGCGCCGGTCGCGCTGGCCGGTGCTCCGCCGCCTCGGGTTCCACCCGGGGGGCGACGAACGGTCGAGCCTGCGCGGCGCCGGCATCGAGTACAGCGACGTACGCGAGTACCAGGCCGGCGATGACCCGCGCACGATCGAATGGAACGTCACCGCCCGCTCCGACCGGCCCTTTGTTCGCGAATCCCTACCGGACCGCGGGCTGGATGCCTGGCTGCTGATCGACGTCAGCCGCTCACTCGACTGGGGCACGGCCCGCTGCCTCAAACGCCAGCTGGCCGTGGAGTTCGCCGCGACCGTCGGCCGGCTGCTGGTGGGACGCGGGAACCGGGTCGGGGCGCTGCTCTTCGACGAGCGGGTCCGCGCCATCGTGCCGCCGTCGTCCGGCCGCACCGCCCTCCTGCAGATGATTGCGAGAGTCGAACGAGCGTCGTCGGGCCCCGCCGCGGGCACGACCGACCTCGCTCGCGCCTTGACCGAAGCCGGCCGGCTGATCCGCCGCCGCTGCCTGCTGATCGTGCTGAGCGACTTCATGGCCGCTGACGGCTGGCAGCGACCGCTGGGCTCGCTGGCCGTCCGTCATGAGGCCGTCGCGGTCTGGATCACTGATCCTCGAGAGCGCGAGATCCCGGATGTAGGTGTCGTGACGTTCGAGGATCCGGAAAGCGGACAGCAAATCCTCGTGGACACCCGGGACGTAAGACTCCGGACGCGTTTCCAGGATGCCGCGAATGGGCAACGCGAGACGATCCGCGACGATCTGGTGCGGGCCCGCGCGGCGGTAGCGGAGGTCAGTACCGCGGCAGAACTCATACCCCAACTGATCCGCTTCATCAAACAGCGCGAAGCCCAGCGCGGCCGACCGCATGCCCCGGTGGTGGCGTGAGTTTCCAGGCACCGATTCTCCTGCTCGGCCTGCTCGCGATTCCGTTGCTGGCCGGCCTCTACCTTTCGAGCCAGCAGCGCCGCCGCGCCTACGCCGTGCGGTTCACGAACCTGGCCCTGCTTATGGGAAAGGGACCAGGCTTCCGGCGCCACCTTCCCGCCATCCTGTTCATGCTCGGGCTGGCCGGCCTGCTGATTTCCATGGCGCGGCCGCAGCTGACCATCCGGACACCGAAGGACCAGACCGACGTGGTGCTGGCGGTCGACGTCTCCGGCTCGATGGCGGCGACCGATGTCCAGCCGACGCGGATGCAGGCCGCCATCCAGGCCGGTCGCACCCTGATCGACAAACTGCCGGGCAACGCCCAGGTCGGCCTGGTCATCTTCAACTCGCGGGCGCAGGTCGTCTCTCCCCTGACGCAGGACCATGGCTCGATCAAGGAGGCGCTCGGCTCGCTCGCGCCCGGCGGAGGGACCGCGATCGGCGACGCCATCCAGGTTTCGGTGGCCCAGCTCGCCAGCATCATCGATCCCAGCAAGACGGCCAAGCGACCGCCGGTCATGGTGGTCCTGCTCACCGACGGGACCTCCAACACCGGGCTTCAGCCGCTGGACGGGGCGACCCAGGCGAAGCAGGCGGGGATCCCCGTTGAGACCGTCGGCATCGGACAGCGCAACCAAACCACGATCGTCGGCGGCCGGGTCGTGGACGGCGTCGACGAATCGACCCTCCAGGCGATCGCCAGCGCGACCGGCGGCCGCTACTTCTTCGCCGCCGACGAGAGCCAGCTCAACAAGATCTACAGTGACCTCGGCTCCCGCATCGGCTGGGTGACGAGCAAGCTCGACGTCACGGTTCCCGTCCTCGCCTTCGGCACCATCATCCTGGTGATCGGCGGACTGTTCAGCCTGCGCTGGTTCCGCTTACTTCCGTAAATTTTCCCTGCCCCTCTGGGGGAGGGTCAGGGTGGGGGCGCGAACGCCGGGGAGGTGCCGCTCGGCCGGTCCGGTGTAGACCTGCCGCGGTCGGGCGATCTTCTGTTCCGGATCGAGGAGCCCTTCCTGCCACTGCGCCAGCCAGCCGGGCGTCCGGCCGATCGCAAAGAGCACCGGGAACATCTCGACGGGAAACCCGATGGCGGCGTAGATGATCCCGGAGTAGAAATCGACATTGGGGTAGAGCCGGTGCTTGACGAAGTAGTCATCCGCGAGCGCCACCCGCTCCAACTCCAGCGCGATGTCCAGCAGCGGGCTTCGGCCGGTGACCGCCAGGACATCGTCGGCCACCTTCTTGATGATCTGTGCCCGGGGGTCATAGTTCTTGTAGACGCGGTGACCAAATCCCATCAGCCGGATCTGGCCGGAGCGAACCCGCTGGACGTACTCGGGCACCCGACTGACCGAGCCGATCTCCTTGAGCATCCGGAGCACCTGCTCGTTGGCGCCGCCGTGCAGCGGGCCGTAGAGGGCGGCGGCCGCCGCGGCGGTCGCAGAGAAAGGGTCCGCGTGCGAGCTGCCCACGGCTCGCATCACGTTGGTCGAACAGTTCTGCTCGTGGTCGGCGTGGAGGATCAGCAACACGTCGAGGGCCCGCTCCAGCACCGGGTGGGGCTCGTACTTGAGCTCGGTCGCCTTCCACATCATGTTCAGGAAGTTGCCGGCGTAGGAGAGGTCATTGTCCGGGTAGGCGTACGGTTTCCCGACGGCATGTCGAGCCGCGAACGCGGCCAGCGTCGGCATCTTCGCGATCAGGCGGAGGATCTGGAGCCGCCGGCTCTCCGAATTGAAGATGTCCTTGGCGTCCGGGTAGAAGGTCGAGAGCGCCCCGACGGTGCCAACCAGGATGCCCATCGGGTGGGCATCGTGATGGAAGCCGTCGATCAGCTTCTTGATGTTCTCGTGGAGCAGGGTGTGATGGGTGATCGCGTCGACCCAGTCCCGATGCTGGCCGCGATCCGGCAACTCGCCGTGGATCAGCAGATAGGCGACTTCGAGAAAGGTGCTGCGTTCGGCGAGTTCTTCAACCGGATAGCCACGGTAGCGGAGGATGCTCCGCTCGCCGTCGATGAAGGTGATCGCACTGCGGCAGCTGGCCGTGTTCAGAAAGGCGGGATCGTAGCTGAGCAGGCCCGAGCCGGGTCCATCGGCGGTGATCTTCTGTAGCTCCGTGGCGGCGATCGCCCCGTCCCGGATCGGAACCTCGTAGCGCCGGCCCGTACGGTTGTCCGTGATCGTCAGTGTCTCTTCGGCCATGGCTCATGGACATTATCGGCCGACGTCGCGGCGTTGCATCAGGAGCGCCGCCGTCCCAAAGCCGGCCAGCGTAATGGCGGTCATGATCCACAGCCCGGTCCAATCGACCCCGCTGGTCAGGGGTGTCCCGTACAGGTTGAAGACGGAGAGTTTGAGCGCCCACTCGGGCCACTTCAGCAGAGGACCAAGCTGGGTGATCAGGTAGCTGAGGAACGTGAAGGTGGTGAGGACGGCCACCGTGGCGCGGGGTGCGCGGCTGGCCAGGACGGCGCCGATCGCGGCGAAGCTCAGCCCGAACGGAATAAGGACCAACGATGCCACCGTCAGGCTCCCGGCATCGAAATGGATGCCGACGGCGGCGCCGCCGAGATAGAGAGCCGCCGAGCTCACGGCAACAACGATCGCCAGGCGGAGGACCAGCGCGACGGCGCGCTCCAGCACCACCCGGGACCGGGACACGGGCGCGCTCAGGATCATCTCCAGCCGTCCCTCGTTGTCATCCGCTGACCAGCGGCCGACCTGGGTGATGGCAAAGACAGCCAGGAGCAGGAGGGCGATGCCGAACCAGAAGAAGCCCGTCAGCGCCACGTACGGATCCCCGTGGCCGACGGCGGTGAGGTAGGCCCGGAATCCGGGTGACCCCTGGATCAAGTCGACGGTCTGCCGGCCGACCGAGGCCAGGTAGAACGCGAAGACGGCCGCGCTCAATCCCCAGGCCAGTACGCCGAGCCGTTGCTCGTAGACCGATGCCAGGACCGGCACGCGGAGCAGCGGGTTGGGCGAGGGCCGGTCGGTATACGGCCGCCCACGAGATGGCAGGGCGATCAGCGGCGCCCCGATGTCCCGCAGGCGCATGAACCACACCGCCAGCCCGACGAGGACGCCCGCCGACGCCAAGAGCGCGAGCGTGGCGGCGGCATCGAACGTCCCGCCGGACGAGAGCGGCTGGCTGCGGTCGTAGTAATAGAACGGCGAGATCGCCCGTGCCTCCGGCGTGAGGCTGTCGACCGACCGGCTGATGCCGTTGACGAAGAACGTGACGCCAACGACCAGCCCGCTAATCCCGGCCGCGGCGCCCCGGCTTACGGTCAGTTGGGCGGCCGCCAGGGTGATCGCGTAGATGGTGAGGGTCAACGCGACGAGCGCAAGCGAGACCTCGAGTAAGGGAGTCACCGGCAGGGCCGAGCCCGCCCCGGCGGCGCCGGCGTCGATCGCGGCGGAGGTGAGCGTGACCGCGATCACCGCCGCCATCGTGAAACCGACGAACCGGCTTCCGATGTAGCGCAGGCGGCTGACGCCGGCGCCCAGCCATA
>VBGO01000246.1 GCA_005882525.1 Chloroflexota bacterium | reverse complement strand
TGGCCAAGGAGGCGCTGCTGGCGGGACTCGAACGAGCCCCGGGCAAGGGGTACGAAGTCGAGGCCGAGAACTTTGGCCGGGCGGCCATGACCGAGGACGCCATGACCGGCATCATGTCCTTCGTGAGCAAGCAGCCACCGGACTTCAAAGGAAAGTAAAGAACTTCCTGCGCCAGTAAGCGGATCGGTGCCCTGACGTTCTAACGGGCAGGATTCCACGACGCAGGAGGGTTCTGCATGTTTCGATCGATCTCGATCGCGGTAGCCGCGGCCGCGGTGCTGGCGGTTGGCGCCCTGACGGCCGTGGTGGCCAATGCCCACGGTAGCTCGCTCAGCCGCCTGGCGACCAGCACCACCCTCAAGGGTGAGGCGAAGGGGGACGCGGTGAGCGCCCTGGCGCGGGCGACGAGCGAGCCGAAAACCGACGTCACGACTGCTGCCCGAGCGACGGACACGGACGTGGAGGACAGTGACGTCGATGACAACGCCGACAACGACGAGCATGGCGATGTGGTCAGTGCCGTGGCCAAGAGCGACGCGACAACGGCGCATGAGAATGGCAAGAAGAAAGTCAACCACGGCGGCGCGGTGAGCGAGGCGGCCGAGAAAGACTAACGGCGTTTTGTTTCAAGAAACGGCGGCCCATCCCGGCCGCCGTTTCTCGTTTCAGCCGATCGGTGCGTACTGGGTGACCCGCTCCCGAATGGCGCTGATGACAGCCTCGACCTGCTCCGGATTCGGGCCGGATGCCCGCAGGATCAGCTCCCGGGTCTCGGTCTGCGGGTAGGACCCCAGCGACACGTCCGGGTACTCCCGCTCGAGATCCCGCATTACGTCGTGGAACATGCTTTCCGGTGCCAGGCGGTAGTGCAGCTCGCGGACGACGTCCGCCTGGCCGCCGCCAAGGTATCGCACCTCGATGTCGTCGTAGACGGCGCGCAGCTCATGCGGAACGCCGGGAAGCGCGAACAGATAGCGATCCTGCTCCAGCTCGAAGGCTA
Source organism: Chloroflexota bacterium (assembly GCA_005882525.1). Taxonomy (GTDB): domain Bacteria; phylum Chloroflexota; class Dormibacteria; order CF-121; family CF-121; genus CF-13. The sequence continues at coordinate 2,542 of VBGO01000246.1, read as the reverse complement.
AGCCGGGGGCCATGCCGGCCCCGTTGCGGACGAGGATCGCACCCTCCGGCAGCGTCGCCATTCGCCGATTGCCGGCATTTAGCTCGGCGGTGCCGCGGCGCGCCGCCAGGTTGCGGATGAACATCAGGTTCTGCATCTGCGCGCCGACGTCACGCCGGTAGACCAGCCGCTGTTCGAGCGCGCGGCCGAGGGCCACGTAGGTCCGATCATCCGGGGTTGGTCCAAGCCCGCCGCAAACGAAGATTCGTGATAGCTCCGGCCGCTGCACATCGTCCTGGATCGCCGAGACAATGTCCGCGTCGACGTCTCCGATCGTCGTGATGGTTCGGACCGGGTACCCGCATTGAAAGAGCCGACCGGCGAGCCAGTTCGAGTTGGTATCGACGGTGAATCCGCGGAGGATCTCGTTGCCCACGACGATGATGCTCGACTGTGGCACGCGCCCCATAATGACAGGGAATGCCCAGATCCGCCTATGAACGCAGCAAGGGCGTGGAAACGGTCACGTGGCGTGAGTTCCCTCTCGGAAAGGGTATTGCGCTGGCCATCCTCGACGAAGCATCAGCGACCGGCCGGCAACAAAAGGGCCAGGCATTGCTGGACGTGCTGGATGAGGCCGCGGGTTTGCCACCCTGCAAGCTGACGGTGGCCGACCGTCCACAGCGACACCGGACCCGCGAGGGACGCCTGGAGCTGAAGACCTACGGCTACTACCGGATCGCATGGGAGTCGACCCCACGGCGGGGGTCGATCCGGATCTACAACCTGACGGCGATTCGGCAGCAGGTGCTGGCGCCGAAGGTCTTCCTCGAGACGCTCTTGCATGAGTGGGTGCACCACTACGACTTCACGGGCCTCGAGCTCGATCGCTCGCCGCACACTTCGGGATTCTTCAACCGGATCCGCGACCTGGCCGAAACCCTGGGGGTAGGCTACGTAGCGCCGCCCAAGCGGGAAGTCTCGTCGGCCGCACCGCCCGAGGATGTCATGGTTGCCAAAGACCATCTGCGGCCTGGCGGCGTGCCGCCGCCCAAATGGATCCGCGATCAGGTGCTCGCGCTCTTCGGCCATCCGCGGACATAGCCGGGTCGAAAACTCGAACGCTACAATACGGCGGGCGCGCACGCGCCCACACTGAGGAAGGGAGAGAAGCTAGCTCTGGTCGCCGCAGCCGCCATTCGCATCGATAACACCACGTCGACGGCCGCGCTGGCCCTGGTAAGCCTGGCGGCAGTGATCGCATTGGCCTACGGTGGGCTGCTGACCCGCTGGGTGCTGGCGGCCAACCCGGGAAACGAGAGGATGGCCCGGATTGCGCGGGCAATCCAGGAAGGGGCGGCAGCCTACCTCAATCGCCAGTACACGACGATTGCCGTGATCGGCGCGGTGCTGGCGCTGGTGATCACGTTCGCGATCAACTGGGAGACGGGCGTTCTCTATGTCGTCGGCGCCGTCTGCTCGGCGCTGGCCGGCTACGTGGGGATGAACGTCTCGGTTCGAGCCAACGTGCGGACCGCCCAGGCCGCCACCGGCGGGCTCGACCGCGCACTCCGGCTGGCCTTTCGCGGTGGCGCGGTCACCGGCCTGTTCGTCGTCGGCCTCGGATTGCTGGGCGTCGCCGTCGCGTACTGGATTTTCCAAACACCCCAGTCGCTGGTCGGCCTGGCGTTCGGCGCCAGCCTGATCAGCGTCTTCGCCCGCCTGGGCGGTGGCATCTATACCAAGGCGGCTGACGTGGGCGCCGACCTGGTCGGCAAGGTCGAGGCCGGCATCCCCGAAGACGACCCGCGAAATCCCGCGGTCATCGCCGACAACGTTGGTGACAACGTGGGCGACTGCGCCGGCATGGCCGCCGACCTGTTCGAGACTTACGCCGTGACGGCGATCGCCGCCATGCTGCTGGGCAGCCTGCTGTTCCCGGGACAGATCCAGTACGTTCTCTATCCGTTGATCCTGGGGGCGATCTCGATCATCGCCACCGTGATCGGCACCTTTTTCGTGCGCCTCGGCCGCAGCACCTGGATCATGGGCGCGTTGTACCGTGGCCTCGGCGTCAGCGCCGTGCTCGCGCTGGCCGGCTTCCTGGCCGTGACGCTCTTGATCGGCCTGAGTATCAATCTCTTCTGGGCCGCGGTAGTCGGCGTGGTCGTCACGATCGCCCTGGTGGCCATCACCGAATTCTTTACGAGTGCCGACTATCCACCGGTGCGGCTGATCGCCCGCGCATCGACAACGGGTCATGCGACCAACATCATCGCCGGGCAGGCGATCGGCATGATCAGCACCGCGCTGCCGGTGCTCGTCATCGGCGCCGGCATCCTGGTCTCGTACTTTCTCAATCAGCAGCCTTCGGCCGGCGACGTCGGTCTTTACGGGGTCGCGATTGCCGCCATGGCGATGCTGTCGATGACCGGCATCATCGTCGCCATCGACGCCTACGGCCCGATCACGGACAACGCTGGCGGCATCGCCGAGATGGCGAATTTGCCGGAGTCGGTGCGGAACATCACGGATCCCCTGGACGCCGTCGGCAACACGACCA
>VBGO01000249.1 GCA_005882525.1 Chloroflexota bacterium | reverse complement strand
GGAACAGAACCGTGGCCAGCAACGTCACGACGACGGGAAACGTGTAGAGCAGCAGCGCGTTGGTCGACGCCGGAATGAAATGCAGCGCGGTGAAGTAGGTGCCCGACTGCCCGACGTAGCCCGCGCCACCCATGATGGCCAGGCCGACCAGGCTCCGACGCGGTGGCAATCCCTGGCGGGTAGCCGCGGCAGCCAGCCAGAGGAGGACCGCGGCCAATGCGAAGCGATAACTCAGGAGCTGCGGAGTCGTGAGACCCAGGCGATAGGCGAGCTTGCCGAAGACGCCGAGCGTCCCGAAGCAGCAGGCCGACCCGATGACGAGCGCGACGCCCATCGCGTTTCGATTCGCCGCGGGCGCCCGCACCCGGTCATTCTAAGAATCGACCCTACTGCACGATGACCGGCGAGTACGCCAACGCCAGCGGGTTATAACGCTCATTGACCGGCACGCCGCCGTTCAGGGTCAGGGTGTACCCGAGCAGCTGTCCGTAGCCGCTCCCTGCCGCGCCACCGCTCAAGGTCAGGTTGTCGTCCGGCGCAAAGATCGCGCCATTGATCGCGATCACGCCGTTCCCACCGACCTGCACGACATGACTGCCGTTGGCGAGCTGGTAGGCGCAGGCCTGGGTGTTGCAGCTGGCCGGAAGCTGGGCCGAGTTGGTGAAGTTCCAGACCGAGCTCCCGAGGTTCTGGTCGACCCAAATGGCGACGTTGTGGTACTTCGCCGTCGAGGTGATATGGATGTTGCCGCTGCCGGACACGACGAGCGCGTTGTTGGCGCCGCTACTGTTGCCGAGTTTGCAGAACGGCTGGCCGCCGGCGTTTGTGACGTTCTGGCAGTTGGGCTCGGCCGCATCGCCTGGATAGAAGACGAGCAGGGCGCCGAAATCGCGGTCCGTCGTGCAGTGAAAACCGGCCAGGCCGCATACGCCCGCTGCGATGGCAACCGACGGGTTGCACGCTGGAAAGTTGGTTGCCACGGGATAGCAGTCGCCAGTAACGAGGGAACCGGTGTCCTGGATGCCCGAGCCATTCGCGGTGTCCTCGAAGTAGTAGGTTCCGGGGTTCAGATACCCCACGCCGGCGTTCTGGACGTTCAACGTACTGTATCGGGTGCAGTTGTTCCAGGATGGGTCGAGCGGCTGGGTGGGCGCCAGAACGACGGGATTGGTACTGATCGTCGTGCTCAGGAGCGCCGAACAGCCGGCAACACCGAGCGTGCTGGGATCGGCCGGGAGATGCAGGTTGGGTGGCACCAGGTAGCTCGGCGATACGCAGGGTGTCGCGGCACCCGACAAACAGAGCTCGCGCGACAGGGCGGGTGCCCCACACGTGTTTTCCCTTACCGATGCCGGGTTGATGGCGGAGGCGTTGCCCGGGTACCAGTTGTAGATGTCGCCGCCGTAGGCGGGCGCTGGCGCGCAGAGAAAGCTCAAAGAGGCGTTGCTGATCAACGTCGTCCCGTTGGACCCGATCCTCTTCGTGGCGGTAATGCTCGTGGCACCGTTGGTGGAAATCGTGTGGTCCTCGTTGTGCTTGAACATGAAGATGGCGTATGGGATGGCGTAGTTCCGGGCAACGGTCGCGACGTTGACGTCGATCGTTGGCCAAAGGGATCCGCCAATCAACAGCGGCATGTGGTGGGTCAGCCGGACCAGCACAAACGCCTCTCTCTCGCTTGCCGCCGCACAGCAGCTATACGGGGTCGTGATGTTGACGAGGTACGCCCCTGTCGTGTCGGTCCAGTTGCTGCAGCAGGGGCTGGCCACGTTGCTGGCGTTCCAGGGGCCGTGGTTCGTCCCGGCGGTCGTCGGGGTGCAGGCCGATGGCGCGCAGGGACCGCCCTGAATGCGGTGTCCAAGAACGCCGCTCTGGCCACCGGCGCACCAGACCGGACCTGGACAGCTGTAGTTGTTCGCAAAACTGATGTTGAGTGCACGCTCGATCGAGTACACGGCATCATCCTCAGCCGTTGCCGAGGTGGTGGCATCGGCCCCCGGCCCGATATCGGCTCCCGCCGTCAGCGCCGCGCCGTCGGCGAGGTTCTGGAGCGCGCGCTGGTCCATCAGGATGCGCCCGCCGTCGATCGCCAGGGAGAGGATAGCGAAGAGCGCCACGCAGGCAACCCCGAAGATCACGATGATCTGACCGCGGCTCGCGCGCTTGGGGGTTGGCATCAGTACTCCGTGGTCATGGCCGCCGTCGCCACGATATAGATGGTCCCGGTGATATTGCTCAGCATCGGCGTAGCCGGCCGGAAGGCATAGACGGTCGAGACCTTCTTGTAATGGGGCGTCGCCGGGATGCACGCCGGGCAGGCCGCCACGTCTTCGATGAAGAAGTGCATCTCGCCCACCACGGGTTTTTGGCAGACCGATAGCGCGGCAGGCGGTTGCGGCGGTGTCGAGGTGCCGCAACCAGCGGGGATGTCAAATGTGCCGATGGCCGCCGCGCTCGCCTGCTGCTGCACCTGGAACGCAACCTGGGCGTCCGAGATGCCGGTGCCTGTGTTTCCGTAATTCGATGCGTACCGGGCGCCCTGTCGAGCTAAGTCCGAACCCAGGACGAAGTAGAAACCTGCGCGCCCCAGATCGATGACCCCGAACAGAAGCAAGAAGAACACGGGCGCCAGCAAGCTGAATTCGACCATGGCCTGCGCGCGACGGGAGCGGATCAGCTGATGCATCTCAATACCAGGTCAGCATCGTCGTCGATGCCCTCAAGGTGATCGTGCCGCCGGTAAAGTTCTGAATCAACGGCGTCATCGGCGTAAAGCCGGTGGTGGCGGTGACCGTCACGGTGTTCCGACCCGGGAGGCGGCGTGGCGGACTGGATCCGAGGTTGGCGGCAGGCGAGATAGTGATGGTGGGCGTTCCGCCACTACAACTCAGCGTGATATAGGCCTGTGCCTCCCGAACAGCGGCGCGACACGCGGCATCGTCGTTGTACTGATACGGATAGTCGATCAGCACGCGGGCCGCCTCGCGCGTGGAGTTCTCGAGGATGACGTAGTAATAGAACGCGCGGGTGAGGTCGACGGCGCCGAGCAGCATCATCGCGAGCAGGGGCGCGACCAGAGCAAACTCCACCACGGATTGGCCGTGATGTCCGCGCG
>VBGO01000250.1 GCA_005882525.1 Chloroflexota bacterium | reverse complement strand
AGCGTCGTTCCGAGGACGGCGAAGCCGACGATCAAGGCGGTTCGGGGAATCGTCCAGTCGACCTCGAGCTGTCTCGTGACGGCTGCGTAGCTGGTCCACACGACGGCGGCCGACGTCATGATGCATGCCGTTGCCGAAACGGGCGGGAGCCCTGGCAGCAGGCGGCTGCCGTAGAGAATGTAGCCCGAGTAGAAAGCCGCCGACCCGAGGCCGAGCAGGATGCCAAGCGGCGCGGCCGCATGCAGTTGCGCCTCGACGACGAGCACCGTGCCAAGAAACGCGAGGCCACAGGCGGCCAGCTTCTTCCAGC
>VBGO01000248.1 GCA_005882525.1 Chloroflexota bacterium | reverse complement strand
GCCGTTCCCGTTGACGGTCAGTGTCCAGGCAACGATCTGGCCGACCCCGCTGCCGCACGCACTGCCCGTCAGCACCATGTTGTCGGCTGGGCCGTACATGGCCCCCCGGATGCTGTAGCAGGACCCGCCCGAGAACTTGATCACGTTGGTCCCCAGCGGCTGGCTGGTGCAGACCGTCTGCCAGTTCAGCATCGGTTCGATATAGATGCTGATGTTGAAGTATTTCGGCGACGGCCAGAGGTCGATGGTCGATGTCGCGCCCGCCGAGAAAATGTGCTTGTTGCACTGGGTGTTGCCGGAGGCATTTGCCGGGGTCACTTCGATGATGACGCCAGGATCGAACGTTCCCCAGGTCGTCAGGGTGGGGAA